>WFQT01000426.1 GCA_015486895.1 Anaerolineae bacterium | reverse complement strand
GTACGGGCACTGTTCAACGCTTGTGTTAATCGCCCCGCGCCGTCTTGTGGCTCCACCAACAAACTTTCGGAGAAGGTAGGTGTCAGTGTTGGCATCGGCAGTAGTGTCGGCGTCGGCGGTAGTGTCGGCGCCGGCATCGACGGTAGTGTCGGTGTCATCTCTGGCAAACAGCTGCTGAAACTGGCGATCACTATGATGAGCGTCAAGAGCAACAATAGGTGTTTAAGCTGTCCCCGGCTATACCTTTGTCTTTCCATAAGCAATGGATTTCCTCCTCTTGAAAATAGAACGCTGATACACGCTGATGGGCGCTGATCTTACAGATTAACGCAGATGATGTTTTCGAACCTATGGAAACTAGCGTTCATCGGCGTCATCAGTGCCCTATTTTCGAAGCAGTCGTCATGAGCTTTCGCTCACCACATAACGATTAAAATGATTCTTGTACCCTTCCGTGGCTATTTCCAAAGCAGAAACATACTCCGAGGAAGCCTTTTTGTCAAAACCTCTTTGTCCCGCGTTGCTTGCATGGCAATCGCTTTGCTTGCTCTCTTCTCCGGTGCTACAATGCCGCCGGTTATATCGACATATTCAAGTATCTGTTAGTGCGATAGAATCAGTACAAACAAAGGAGTTTGCTATGACCAAAGAGTACATTGACGGGGCAACAGCAATCGCTCGCGGAGCATTGGCTGCCGGCTGCAACTTTTACGCCGGCTACCCCATTACCCCGGCGACCCCGATCTTGCTGCACATGGAGCGTGAGCTGCCCAAAGTGGGCGGCGTCGCCGTGGAAGCAGAAGATGAAATTGCCGGTATCGGCATGTGCATTGGCGCTGTGATGGGCGGGGCCCGGGCCATGACGGCCACTTCTGGACCGGGGATCTCCCTCTACTCCGAGAACATCGGTCTGGCCATTATGGGGGAAACGCCGCTGGTCATCGTGGATGTGCAACGGATGGGCCCGGCTACCGGCGGCGCGACCACCACAGCGCAAGGGGATATCCAATTCATCCATTGGGGCACCAGCGGCGGCTATCCGATCATCGCTTTGGCGCCCTCTTCGGTGTCAGAGTGTTACGGCTTGACTCGGAAAGCTTTTGACCTGGCCGAACGGTTTCGCTGCCCAGTGTTCTTAGTCGTGGATAAAGAGATGGTTTCTTCCCTGGCGACGGTGGAAATTGAAGCGTACGAGGAAGTACCGGTACGAGAACGGCGGTTAGCCCCTGAGGCTGTAGGGGACCGCGATCCTCGCTGGCGGCCGGAGGAAACATATTTGCCTTACGACTTCCAGCCAGTGGACGCTGTACAGCCCATGTCCCATTTTGGCGGACCGCACATTGTCCGCTTCACGACTTCTAGTCATGACGAGCATGGCTTTTTAACTAAAGACGCCAAAAAAGTAGGCCGTCTGAACACGCATTTGGACGCTAAAATCAGCGCCCATCGGGACGAGATCGAACTGGGGCGGTTGGATCGGCAAGACGCAGCGGAGGTCCTGTTTGTTGCTTACGGGACCACGGCCCGGGCAATGGAAGAAGCAGTACAACGGGCCCGGGCTGCCGGGCAAACTGTTTCTGCACTAGTCGTACAGAGCTTGTGGCCCCTCCCGAAAACACTGCTGGCAGAAGCACTTCAGGGCATTCGCAGAGTTGTGGTCGCGGAGTTAAATTTGGGCCAGTATCGCCGGGAAGTGGAGTTAATCGCTTTGCGCCTGGCCGTACGGAATGGCGGCCAACCGCCGATTGTGGAAGGGCTAAATCGGGTAGACGGCGAGCAGATTACGCCAGAACAATTCCTGGCAATGTTGGCAGGAGGTACACCATGACAATGAGAACAAAGCTTATTACAAGTTATCGTAATGAGCGCAAATATCCGTTTTGTCCCGGCTGCGGTCACGGGATGATCTTGGACAAATTAGATCAGGCTTTAGTAAACCTGCAACTGGACCCGAAGAAAACTGTTATTGTCTCTGATATCGGTTGTGTAGGGCTGAGCGATCAGTATTTCGCCACCAATGCTTTTCACGGCTTGCATGGCCGCAGCGTCACTTACGCTACCGGCATCAAACTGGCAAACCCGGAGTTAAATGTGATCGTGCTGATGGGGGATGGTGGAGCCGGCATAGGTGGTCATCATTTGCTTAACGCTGCTCGCCGCAATATCGGCATCACTGTGCTGGTATTCAACAACATGAACTTTGGCATGACCGGCGGAGAGCACTCAGTAACAACACCTACAGGCGCCCGCACTGCCACCACGCCGCTGGGAGACCCGGAACAGCCGTTGAATATCGCCGCTTCCGTAGCGGTGAACGGCGCTTCCTATGTCTGGCGCGGTTCCTCCTTTGACAAAGACTTGCCAGACCGCCTGGCAGAGGCAATCCAGACCGATGGTTTTGCCTTGCTGGATATCCTGGAGTTGTGCACAGCTTATTTCGTTCCCAACAACAACTTTAGTAAGGGACTATTGGAATCCATGCTGGACAGCGGCGACATAGGGCGAGGCGTTTTGCACCAGGGAGAGCGGGCGGAATACGCTAAAACTCTTTACGGTTGGGCAGAACAGCTAAAAGGCAAGCCAATTTTGCCGCCTAAGCCATTGCCGCAGAAGTTCCAGGCAACGCTGGATCGCAAAATGCACGTAGTAGTGGCCGGCGCGGCCGGCGGCAAAGTGCGTTCTGCCGCCCGTCTCATCGGCATTGCCGGGGTCATGAGCGGCCTCTGGGCAACACAGCATGACGATTACCCGACAACGGTAAAGACGGGCCACTCGGTGAGTGAAGTAATTCTCAGCCCGGAGGAAATCCGCTTCACCGGCATCGAACGGCCGGATATCTTGATCTTACTGGCACCCGAGTCCGTGAAGAAAGTGAAGCACTATTTGCCAAAGATGGCAGAGGATGCCTGGTTCTTCACCACGCCGGAATTTGCCCACCTGGAAACACCAGCCCGGAAAGTGATCCTGGACGCCAAAGCAGCCGGCATTCGCTGGCGCAAGCTAAGCGCCAGTTTCATATCCATTGCCGCCATGTTGTCATTGACCGGCATATTGTCACAAGAAGCGTTCGTGGAAGCGGTGCAGATGACTCAACGCCCGGCCATTGCCGAGAAGAACTTAGCGACTTTGCCCGACGCAGAAAAGCTAGTGGCCTGGGTCAATTCATAAGCTTGATTCTGGTATTTTTATTTTAGCCACAGAAAAACACGGGCTTGCACAGATTTTATTTTTGTATTTCCAGTCTGTGTTAATCCGTGCAATCTGTGGTGAAGATAGCCTGATCGAGGCTAAAACGTCATTTTCGCCATACTTCAGACATAAGGAAAAACTGTGCCTAAGAAAATAGTCATCCTATCCTGGATGCTCATGGCCGTCCTCGTATTGCTGGCGTTAGCCGGATGCCGACAGCAAACAAAGCCAACGCCAGCCGGGCGGCCAACGGTCCCGCCCACACCGACAGTGGGGCCATTCCCAACACTAACGCCACAGCCGGAGAAAGGCGGTGCTTTCTGGCCTCAATCTCCTTGCGCTGCTTGCCACGGATTGGAAGCCGGAGGGATTGCCGGGAATGGCACGGCATTGCGAGGACAAAATTTAGACCCGGCCTGGACGTGGCAGATGCTTCGCGGAGATTTTCGTTTTGGCGCTGAATTGCCACACCCTACTTTCACTCCCCAGATGCTGTCTGACCAGCAGATTGTGGATATTATTGCCTGGTTGAACGGACAACCTGCTACCCCGTGATAGAGTCTGCTGGATGGGAGACCATCCAGCAACGAGAGGCCCACAAGGCCTTCCACTTTATAGCCTGGATGTAAACATCCGGGCGGAGGCTGTTTTCCTCCCCCAAGGTTGGGGGAGGCCGGTTGGAGGCTGGCCACAGGTCCTGGAGCCCCGGATTTTGCGAAACTGCTGGCTGAATATTCCTCCCTGAGGGCAGCAGGACTTTGTTTGACAAGACTTCATCTTATAAGCATAATCCTTGACGGGTCTCTCCCCCCCCAAGGAACGAGCCTGGAGACAATATGAGCGAATTAGGAACAGTTTTACGATCAAGACGAGAAGAGCTCGGCCTAACACTGGCGCAAGTTGAAATCGCAACGCATATTCGCCAGAAATATCTTGTCGCCTTGGAAGAGGGGAACTTCGCTGTTTTTCCGGACCCCGTGCACGCTCGAGGGTTTCTCCGCAATTATGCTCATCATCTCGGCTTAGACCCCCAGGAACTGCTGGAGCACTTTGACACGGAACTACCAAAGTATGAAACCCTAAAGCTAACTCAAGAACCCTCATTTGAATTAGGCCCGCTTGATTTCGACCTGAGCATTAAAGAGCATCGTAGATCGTGGCAGCACGTGAGTTTTTGGTTAGCTCTGCTTGCGCTGGTCATTATTTTCGGCGGTGGCTTCTGGCTAACCCAGACAGGACGCTTTTCTCTTACCTTGCCTCCAATCTGGCGCCAATTGCCTTTTGTGTCCACAGAGACTCCCACAGTGACGCCTACATGGACATTGCTACCAACGCATATTCCCGCGCCGACTGCTACACCGGCTCCACCTACAGCGACGAAAGTAGTGCCTCAGGCAACGCCGACAGCCCCGGCAACTGCTACGCCGACGCCGAAAGCAAAAACAGTGCAACTGCATGTCATTGCAACGGGTACCACTTGGCTACGGGCCATTGTTAACGGTCAAACGACAGAAGAGATAACCCTGCAAAGCGGCGATGAGCGCACTTGGGAGGGGCGGAGTGTGGAACTGCGCTTGGGCAATGCAGGTGGAGTCAAGCTTCTCATTAACGGCCAAGACCAGGGTGTCTTGGGCGCTGAAGGAGAAGTGGTCGACTTTGTCTGGGAGTTTCACGGCCAGAAATTAGTACGTTCAACGCCTACACCAACCCCGGTACCCACTCCATGAGGGTCGCTATTGAGTCGTAAGAGCCGGCAAAAAACGTTCTTTCTCCTCTCCCTAGGGTGCCCAAAGAATCTCGTCGACAGTGAATCGATGTCTGTGCTCCTACAAGACCACGGTTACCGCCCCACCGCCGATCCGGAGGAAGCCGGGGTGCTTATTGTGAACACATGCGGCTTCTTGGCCGCAGCCAAGGAGGAATCTATTGGCGAGCTTCAGGCACTGGCCACGGCAAAGCGACCAGGGCAAATCCTAATCGCGGCAGGTTGCTTACCCCAGCGTTCTCAAGAAGAAATCATGGCGGCAGTACCCGCCATTGATGGCATCTTAGGCACCCGCCGTTGGATGGAAATTGTCCCTTTGGTGCGCAAGTTACAACAACAAAAGCGCCGCTTTCGGCACTTGGCTCTCCTGGGAGATCCGAAATTGCCGGAACCTATGGCGCCGAAGCGATTGCCGGTGGTCAACGGCTCCAGCTACTTGAAGATCAGCGATGGTTGCAATGCTAATTGTGCTTTTTGCACTATACCCTCCTTCAAAGGCAAATTGCGCAGCCGGCCGGCCGAACTCATCTTGCGCGAAGCTGAGTGGCTTGTCTCTACAGGAGCCAAGGAATTGGTGATCATCGCCCAGGATACCACCGATTACGGCCGGGATTGGGGTAAACCCAACAGCCTCCCTCTGTTGCTGCGCCGGCTCTGTCGCCGCCTGCCGGAACTACCCTGGATCCGGCTCATGTACGCCTATCCGGGCCACGTTTCGCCGGAATTAGTGCAAGTAATGGCTGAAGAACCCCAAGTTCTGTCCTACCTCGACATTCCCTTGCAACACGCACACCCCGCCACCTTGCGCCGGATGCGTCGCCCCAGCAATATTGAGAAAACCAAGGCGTTATTGACTTCCCTGCGGGAAATGATGCCAGACATTGCCCTGCGCACTACTTTCATCGTCGGCTACCCTGGTGAGACGGAGGAGGAATTTGCAACTCTGCTTGGCTTCTTGCAAGAAATGCAATTCGACAAGGTGGGTGCATTCACATTTTCTCCAGAACCGGGAACGCCGGCAGCCGAGTTGCCCGACCAAATTCCCGAAGAGATCAAAGAGGAACGTTACCAGCGACTGATGGAAACACAACAACCTATTTCATACCGACGTAATCGCCGCTTTATCGGCCAGGCATTGGAAGTCTTAGTAGACCATCAGGATGATAGCGGTAGTTATGCTCGTTCATATCGAGACGCACCGGAAATCGACGGTTGGGTATTGTTGCCCGGCCGTTGGCCCGCCGGCGCAATGATACGAGTCCGGGTTATGGATGCCCTGCCCTACGATTTAATCGGTGAGGCACTAACTGTATAAAAAAGGCCGACCACCCTAACAGGTGACCGGCATCGTTATGAGCCGCACAGGACTCGAACCTGTAACCCACGGATTAAAAGTCCGTTGCTCTACCAAATTGAGCTAGCGGCCCGAATAGCAAAATTATAACACTGTCACTCCGACGGGTCAAAAGACGCCATCCCCTTACACGAGCTCGTGCACTTGCTATTTGAATCCTCACAAAAGACAGATTATCGTTCCCACTAGCAGGCTGATTGGCGAAACGGAGTAAAGTGGCTATAATGACGTCAGGTGATCACACGTTGGTGCCCGGCCCAGGCTGACCGAGTCCCGTGTTCATTATATCCCAAGACGATTACTCAGGAGATAAAGCATATCGCGAACAAGGAGGTTTGCAGATGAGCTTGACCGGCAAAAAGGTTGGCGTCTTCGTAGAAGAAGGCTTTGAAGATTTGGAATTTTGGGTGCCTGTCATGCGCTTGCGAGAAGAAGGCGCAGCCGTGATTATTATTGGCTCTGGGCGCTCTTCTAGTTTTACTGGCAAGCATTGCCTCACAGCCGCGGTGGATGTAGATGCTGCTGAGGTAGACCCGGCGGAGTTAGATGCTTTGGTCGTACCCGGCGGCTGGGCCCCAGACAAACTGCGCCGCGTAGAGGCTGTTTTAGACCTAATACGCACTCTAAACCGAGAGGGTAAGGTCATCGCCGCGATTTGCCATGGCGGCTGGGTGCTCGCTTCAGCAGGCATTGTCCGGGGGAAAAACGTCACCGGTTCCCGCGGCATCCGTGACGACATGGTCAACGCCGGTGCCATCTGGAAAGACATGCCGGCGTTGCAGGATGGCAACTTGATCTTTGGCCGCGTCGTTGCCGATATTCCCGCTTTCTGCCATGTCCTCATCAACACTCTGAGTTCTCGTTAAGCGGGCGGGTAAAGACATGCAGCGCATTATTTGGCACGACCTGGAAAGCGAGGCAGTAACGCTTTTGCAGCGTTACCTGCAAATTGATACCAGCAATCCCCCCGGCAACGAAATGGCCGCTGCCGAGTTTCTATCTGAACAGATTGCACCCTACGGCGTTCACCCCGTTATTCAACCAATAGAAGAAAACCGCGCCAACTTGATCGCACACTTACCCGCCTCTGGCGAACCTCAGCATCCCCCATTGCTACTGGTACACCATCTGGACGTCGTGCCGGCCAATGCGGAAAAATGGCGCTATCCCCCTTTCCGCGGCGTTCTCGCTGACGGCTACGTTTACGGCCGGGGTGCCCTAGACATTAAATCGTTGGGGATCATGCACTTGCTGGCTTTGAAGGCACACTTACAGCAGGGAGCTTCCTTTAACCGCGACATCTACTATCTAGCGTTAGCCGATGAGGAAGTAAGCAGCCGAGGCGCTCACATCTTCCTGAAAGACATCGAACTACGAGCTCGCTTGCACAAAGCTACAGTGTGGAGTGAAGGTGGTGTTGGTATTATTGACCGCACTGTAGGGCACCCAGTGTTTACCGTGGCTGTCAGTGAAAAACAAATCCTCTGGCTAAAGCTCATTGCCCACGGCCGTAGTGGCCACGGCTCTACACCTCACTGGCAGAACGCCAACTTAATTTTGACAGAGGCATTACATCGCCTCGCTCATTGGCGCCACTCACCTCGACTAACACCAGTAGCCAAGGCAATGTTCGAGACCTTAGCTGTCAACGTGGCAGGGCCATTACGCCTATTGTTCAAGAACATGGGGCGTTTGCCGTTAAATAATACCCTGGTAGCCCCCTTGCTCGAAGACCCACTCTTACGCAGCGCTCTTTATGACACCGTCAGCATCAATGTCATCCGTGGCGGAGTCTCGATTAACGTCATCCCCAGCCAAGCTGAGGCTATTTTAGACTGCCGGCTGTTGCCCAGCACCAACAGTGCTAGCTTTCTATTAGAAATGAACAAAGTTATTGACGACACACGGGTAGAAGTGGAAATTATCGAGGCACCAACACAGCCAGCAGTAACATCATGGCAAACGTCATTCTTCCAAGCATTGCAAGAGATTCTGCTAGATATGGTACCCGACGCATTGGTTTCACCATTCCTGTTGCCCGGGGTCAGCGACGCCCGCTATTTCCGCCAGCAGGGAATGGACGTGTATGGTATTCTGCCCATTGTCGTGCCAACAAAAGAACTACGCGGTATTCACGGAGCAAACGAACGCATTTCTGTTGTCAACTTGCGCATGGGCACCCAGGTGATTTACAACATGCTAAGCCAGTATCGCTTACCGGAAACCATCACCTCCGAGGATGACACCATGAACATTCGAGTGGTAACTCAGCCTGCTGAAGTGACAAGCGCACACGAGCCTTAGAGATTTACAGAACAACTGTGTCGGCTTTAGCTACTGTCAATCGTAACCCGTGGAAGAGTTGTCCGCACAGTCATCGTCGAGGTTAGCACAGGTGAGAACAAAATTTGCAAACTGGAGCATGTTGTTACTTTTAGTTGTCATGTTTGGCATCAGTCTGTACGCTTACCAGCACTTGCCGGCGCGTGTCGCATCCCACTGGAACGCCCAAGGGCAAGTGGACAGCTACATGGGGAAATTCTGGGGCGTCTTCCTGATACCGCTGACGGCTCTGATTTTGGCAGGCCTTTTCTGGCTCATTCCGATTATTGATCCCCTGAAAGCCAACATTGCTCGCTTCCGGGATGCTTACAATGGGCTCATGGTTGCCTTTACTCTTTTTATGCTATTAGTACAATTGCAAGTTGTGCTGTGGAACTTGGGAATGAAAATCACTCCCAACGCGATATTCCCTGTCGGGGTCGGGCTGCTTTACATGTATATCGGATGGTTGCTCAAGCAGGCCAAGCGTAACTGGTTCGTTGGTGTTCGCACACCCTGGACGTTGAGCAGCGATACTGTATGGGATAAAACCCATCAGTTAGCCAGCAAAGGATTCATAGCCGCCGGGGTAGTGACGATCATTGGGGTTTTCTTCCCTAGTTATTCCATTTGGTTCATGCTGGTGCCGGTATTAGCAGTAGCCACTTATGCTGTGATTTACTCTTACGTTCTCTACCAGCAGGAGGTGCTTGGAAAATAAGTGGCGATGCACAAGAGTTGTGCATCGCCACGGGCTTGCTTCAATTGCAGCCTACCTGCTCCCGGCAGGCAAAATCACGGTGGTTAATTTGCGGGAAGGGGTTATCCGCCTCGGCAGTTGCTTCCAAGAAACGCCGATCTTCATCACTGAAATTGCCCTCTTCCAGTGCCTGATAGAGACGACCAAAGCGGGCTAAATGGTCACGAAAGCGCGTTTCG
This sequence comes from Anaerolineae bacterium, assembly GCA_015486895.1. Taxonomy (GTDB): domain Bacteria; phylum Chloroflexota; class Anaerolineae; order JAADDB01; family JAADDB01; genus S014-12. The sequence goes on along the minus strand of WFQT01000426.1, from coordinate 3,953 downwards.
GCATACACTTTAGCCTGACCAGTGGTGACGAGGAATGGCCAGTCACTGGATTCCAAAAGCACAAGCTCCCTCGCCAATTGTTGTAAGAAAGCCTGCGCTTCCCCCTCTGCACTACCGTAACGCTTAGCGATGGTTTCCATGTTTCTCTCGGCATCATGGATGAGCGGCCACATCCACTCTGTTTCCGGGTTCATCCAGGTCCAATGGCCGCCACCATTGCCCCACGAGCTTTCAGGAACATCCATGACCTCTGTAGGCGGATGGGCGGCAAGATAATCAGCGACGGTTGTCAGCTCCACTAAGTCGTCTTGGCACAAGCGACGCAACACTTCTTTCAGCCAAGCCACACCTTCGAACCACCAGTGTCCGTACAGTTCGGTATCATAGGCGCTGACGATGATGCCATAATCTCCTCCGGAGGATTCATAATATTCTCGTAGTCGCTCCCGCACCAGGTGCACAAAATGGTCAGCGTGAGTTTTCACTTGCTGGAATGCTACATGCGGTTCATAAAGTGCTTTTTGCCCCAAATCCACGTCGGTACCAGTGACGCGCCAGTATTGCATGCCGCTGTTAGGATGTTTGCGGTGAAATTCCCGGTAAATGAAATCTCCTGGATAGCCATAGCTAGCGGACCAGACCTGCATGCCGGTGCCCTCATCGCGGCCGAAAATGGCCACATTGGAATCGCGTACGAAATAGGGGCGGAATGTTGTGCCTTCTTTGCGCCGCCTTTCTTCTTCTGTGAAAGGCACAACTTTGCGCACCGGAATGGCACCATAAGGGCCAATGGCATCTCCGGCAGCTTTCCCCACCAGTTGTCCCCCGGTAATGACAAAGCTATCGGTGAAGAAATAGCGGATGTCAAATCGTTCCAGGAATTCTTCTATCCCCGGCTTATAATACTCTATCCCCGCCGCTGATCTGGTCATGAAGGGGGGACGGTAACCGCATTCCGGCAACCAAATACCCGAGGGTTTGCTGCCGATGTGACGCCAGGTGGAGCGAATACCCGTCTGCAACTGGCCATAAATAGTACTATCCCGCCCCACCAGGGGCGTGTATACGTGCGTTGCCATGGAAGTCAACACATCCAGGACGCCCAGCCGGTGCAAGTCGGCAAATGCCCCCACCAGATCGCGATCGTAAGCATTGCGAAAGCGATCTAACAAATGGCGGTACCATTTCTGATACCACGTTGCCAGGTAGAGAAGGTGATCTCGTTCTTTTTGTGCCCGCTCGGCAGCTTCTTTATCCACAGGGATGGGAGGCGGTGGCAAAAGTGCCTTTTCGCTTGGGGTTAATTTCTCCTCTACTTCTGACAGGCCCTCCTCTACTGCAATCGATGTTGATCCCTCCATAACTGGCTCCTTTGTCTCAGAAGCTGTTTCGGCGCGCTGGGTCAACAAGGAGTGCAAAGCCTTATCATATGCTGCCTGGGCTTTATCGTGAGCCTCTTGCCATTCTTCCAAAACTGATCTGTTAAAACGCGCGATGTCACTTTTCACCAAAGCCAGCCGTTCTTCCACATAACTCTCGAAATGTTCCCAAACGTCGGGGGATCGCAATTGCTCTAAGAGAATAGGCGTCAGGCCAATAGTGAGCCGGGGCTTATATCCTTCCTCCAGCAGCTCGTACAGCGCATCCAGTAGCGGAATGTAAGTTTCCGCCATAGCTTCTAACAGCATTTCCTCGCCATGGGGCCAGCGTCCCGCCCGACGCACATAGGGCAGGTGGCTGTGCAAGACAAAGGAAAAAGCACCAGCTCTTTTCGTCATGGTTGATCTCCTCTCGATGATCAGGCCAGCCTACCAACCGTAAGAAAGGCGCAATGCCAGCCTGATGGGCAACCCTGCTTGTCGCATCTTGCGCTGGGTGATCTCTATTGGATACTTTACGCGGTGGAATGTCCAGGTTCCCGCCTCATCATCCCAGATGGCGTAACTGGCTCTGGGATCACTGTCTCTTGGCTGTCCTACGCTGCCAGGATTGATTAACAAACGGCTTTTAGGCAACGGGAAAGGTTTCCCCCATGGAAAGGAGAAAGAAAAGGTATTCCCATGTTTCTTCCCCTCTCTCAATGTAAATAGTGCCGGTACATGGGTGTGTCCATACAAGCACATTGCCGTCTCAAAGTAATCCCACTGTTTGGCGGCTACAGAGGTGTCGGTAATGTACTCCCAAATCTCATGCCGGGGACTGCCATGTAACAAGGTAAACTGGCCAACTACTTCCCGCACGTTCAAGGAAGCCAGCCAAACCCGGTTACCTGGGGCAAGTTGTCCCCGGGTCCAGAGGATAGCAGTTTTAGCATCGGCGTTAAAATTATTAATATCCAATTTGCCCAGTACAGCCCAATCATGGTTGCCGGGCACCACCAATTCGGCCACCTCACGAACAGCCTCAACGCATTCGTTGGGGTTGGGACCGTAGCCAATGATATCACCTAGACACCAGGTACGGTCGAACCCTTTTCCTTGCGCTGACTTCATGACTGTTTGTAGTGCTTCTAAATTGCCGTGAATATCCGAAATAATGAGTGTCTTCACCGTTAATGTCCAGAAAGCGTTACTTGTCTTATGCGAGGACAGATTCTATAGAACATTGAACCGAACTTTCGGTGACCGAACCAGGCCTATTCGTGCCATCTGTGGAATTCGCGGTTGCAGCCACTCGTGCAACTCATGCAACTCATGCAATTCATGACTGCGGTAGATGCCCCGTAGGTAGTAGGGGGCCTGCACCTTAACCGGGTGGTTGCAGCTTTTGTCTCGCCTTACCATATGCCTGCGCTGTCGTTAAAAGACATTCTCCGGGACGGTTGAGTTCGCCTCGGGAACATCCTTGAACAAAGCATGAAACTCTGCTGCCTCGATAGTCTCCTTTTCCAGAAGCAGATTTGCCACCTGGTCCAGTTTCTGACGATGCTTGGTCAAAATGGAAAATGCTTGCTCCTGGGCTGCTTTTATCATAGACGCGACTTCTTCGTCGATTTTCCGTGCCGTTTTATTGCTATAATCCCGTTGCTCATTGATCTCCCGTCCCAAGAAGATCAGCTCTTCTCGGCGACCATAGACAATGGGGCCAAGTTTATCGCTCATCCCATAGCGGGTCACCATCGCCCGGGCAATTTGTGTTACCCTCTTGATGTCGCTAACCGCACCATCGGTAATATCGCCGAAAACTATCGCCTCGGCTTCCCGGCCGCCCAGGGCGACTGCCATCAGATCTCTCAGCTTAGAGCGACTAATAAGCGTTTGGTCATTTTCCGGTAGATAAGAAGTATAGCCGCCAGACAAACCACGAGGGATAATTGACACTTTGTGCACGGGATCAGCATGTTTGCAGAATTTTGCTACCATCGCGTGGCCAGCTTCGTGATAAGCTACAATGCGTCGCTCCTCTGGGCTGATGACCCGGCTACGCCGCTCCGGCCCCATGGAGACACGTTCTGTAGCCTCGGATAGTTCACTCATGGTGATCTGGTGCTTATTGCGTCGGGCAGCTAAGATTGCTGCTTCATTGATCAAGTTCTCCAAGTCAGCGCCAACAAAGCCAGGCGTTGAACGAGCAACAATTTCTAAATCCACATCTGGTGCCAAAGGCTTGCCACGACTATGAATTTCTAGGATTTGCCGCCGTCCCTTGATGTCAGGCCGGTCCATAACCACCCGGCGATCGAAACGGCCGGGACGCAACAGGGCCGGATCAAGGATGTCCGGCCGGTTAGTAGCTGCCATGACAATGACATTTGTGTCGGTATCAAAGCCATCCATTTCAACCAGAATCTGGTTCAATGTTTGCTCTCGCTCATCGTTGGAACCGCCTAAGCCGGCCCCTCGCTGCCGCCCTACGGCATCGATCTCATCTACAAAGACGATGCTGGGGCTGTTCTTTTTGGCCTGGACAAACAGGTCTCGCACCCGGCTGGCGCCCACGCCGACGAACATTTC
>WFQT01000425.1 GCA_015486895.1 Anaerolineae bacterium | reverse complement strand
GGTGGGGGCCATTGCTCTACGCGCTCATTGGCGCTTTTCTTCCGGCTTTCATCATCTGGGTGGTCTACGCCAATCGGCCGGCAGGCGCGCCACAAGACAGGCTCCTACCACAAAAGCCGGAGCAGCAGTAACGCTGGGTCCCCGCTTCACCTATTTCTTCTGGCCACGAAGGAATAGCCCTCACTTCTCAACCCGACTGAAAAAGAGGCGGATGAAACCATCTTCCAGTGCCAACGTGTGCTTCACATCCGGCATAATCGGCGCTGTTAGCTTAAAGAGAACGGTGCTGGCCGTAGGGTTACGGCCTCCAGCCGGCCAGAGGTAGAAGTAGAGCACCACATGCTCCTGTGCCCCCTTTTTCGCTATGACCTGTAAAGCATAGAGATTACCGCCAGGAAGTTTAACTGTGTGCAAATTGACATCAGTTTGCCAGCCGGCACTGCTGTAGCAGATCTCTGACGGGTGGAAGCTCTTGGATTTATGGCTGCCGATGATTGTTAGCCACAGATAGCGGTCATTTGGTAACTGGTAACGCCTGCGAAGGTATTGCTCCGGTTGCAAGATGATCATCACCTCCTCATTCGTCTCCGGCAGGGCGACGCCACACCAATCACCGACTTGCAGCGGCAATTGGTACAGCGTGTTGCCACCAGTAAAGTCGTACGGCGTGATGACTTGGCGCTGCCGTTTCGTCTGCCGCCAGTTGTCAATATCAGTAACAAAAACATGCTCCCCCGGCGCGACCTGGCTTTGCGCTTGTCGGTTCAAGCCAAACAAAGCCGCCGCCCCAGCCAGCAACAGGAAAATAGTTAGAAATATTCGGCGTTCAACTTCCTGCATCGCAGCCCTTTCAATAGCACGAACAGAATAGCTAATGCTGTCAGAAAAAAGACGAAGCCGGAGTAATCATGATAAAATTTGAACCCCGCATCTGCCCCCCAGACATTAGCTACGGCCAAGAGGCTGGCGACGCGGGCAATGTTGCCCAACACAGCCACCGGGATGGCACTCAGCAAGATGAGCGATCGTTTCCACCATCGCCAACAGAAGAGGAAAGCCAGCAACAGCGCTAACGTCGTCAAGGCGACAATGGAGTTGACACCGCTGCACTGGGCCCCGACGACCAGTGAAACGTTAGGCAAGGTCACTTCTGCACCCTGTACTACCGCTGAGATGCCGAACAGTTGCACCAGTTGTGTAGCCAACTGGCCGGTAAACAAGCTCAGTGGCACGCTGCTACCGGCTACAAAGGGGAAAGGATCAGCCAAGAGAAGCAATAGTAACGGCAGCGTCAAGTGCGACAGCGCCCGCCGTCCCGCCAGGTACCACCCTATGCCGGCCAGCAACAGCAATAAAGCGACATCGCTGAGGTAATAGGTCTGGCTATGGCTCCACCAGAGGTAGAGGAGCAAAGCGCCGACCATGAGGAACAAGCCTCCCCAAGGACTGCCTCGCTTACCCTCTTGCGGCCAGTGGTGCCAGGCAAGCCAGAGGGCTAATGGCGCTACCAATACCCCATGAGAATAGTAGTCATTCCCCATCCATTCGCTCCACAGCCAGCGCAACGATGGCCAAGCCAGCAACAGCCAAGCCCCGGCCAGCAGACAGAGCAAGATAATTTGCCGGATTTTCGGCCGGGAAAGGTACCTCATGTAGCCCGACATTCTCCATCCTGACGCCGTTGCGGCCCTACTATCGCAGCCAGAGCACGATGGCTGAAGCGAAAAGACCGATAGAATAGCCCACAGTGACATCGCCAATGTAATGTATCCCTAAAGACGCTCGGCTCCAAATAACCCAGAGCGAAACCGCTAAAAAAAACCACCCCCAACCAGCAAATAGGAAAAAGCCGAATATAGCCACGGTGCCCATGCGTGTTGCATGGCCGGAAGGGAATGCATGGGCGTCGTATTTGTGGGAGTAAAACCCGGCAATTTCTTGTGGCCGTCTTCGTTTTAACCAGAACTTGATGCTGTAAGTGATTAGGGCACCCAAAATCGCCGCCGCGATCCAGGCCACAGCACCATAGAAGAGCGTCATTTCGCCACCATGGTAACTACAGCCCATGAGCAGCAGCCAGAAGAGTAACCAGAGAACCCCATCTCCCACATGAGCGCCCAAGACAGCCAACTTGTGCAAGACACTATCCGCCGGAGGCTGTAGTCTCCGGCTCCATCGTTCGTCCCAGGTAGCAAGTTGTTGGATAATGCGTTCGTGTCCCATTCTCGTTATGCCAATCCCCATCCGCGGGCCATCAGTAAAATCGTATCTGTACCGTAAATAGCCACAGACTGTAAGGCGGGTTGGCTGCGACGTAGCCCCGGGCACCGTCTAGGACCTGATTCGCACATCCCTGCACAACCCTCTTGCCTAAACCTGCAGAGCAGCCTACCTGCCATCTTCTCTCGAAAATAGCTTTCCTTTGTGGCCCAGGCTGGTCCGTGACCTGCCATTGTCGGGATAAAACACGCTGCATCACAGATGCAGTCAGAACAACGGCTATTTTCATCCTTGGTGATGAACGAAGTCCGTGATAACTTCTCAATATTGCGTGGGAAATTATAACGCAAAGGTGCAAAGCAGCAAAAGCGCAAAGAAAACAATTTTCTGCATACTTCTTGCTGACGCATGACCGCTAATCTAATTGCTTTTGCGGACCATGCCCTAGTACTAAGTCAAGTGTAGTCTGATGAAAATAGCCTCGAGCGGAGCAGTGGGACGGCGGAGGCCGTCCTTCAGCCCGCAGGGCTCCAGAGCCCGATTTCAATCGGTGACCTTGGCCGGCTCCCGACACACCGGCCGAATGAATTCGGGCTCTTGGACGCTCTGAGCCGAAGGTGGGCCTGCGCCAACCTCTATGCTGTTTCACTCGGATCACGGTTGACTGAGTACTAGGCTAAGTTGATAATCCGGCCCGCCGTCGGAGGGCTTTTCTGCCTTACTGTTTGTCTTGTGCTTTGGTCTGTGTTATACTCGCAAATATCGCGGAGATAAGTGTGGTCTATTTTACCTATCACGCAGAGAGCACAAAATGACTATACCCGAATACGTTACATAAATCCGGCGTGGGCACTTTAGCTTAGTAGTGAGGAGTGAACAATGATTGATAATGAGTTACTGTCTATTTTGCGCTGCCCTGTATGCGTTTCTCAGGGAGAGGATAAAGGACACTTGACACTGGTACATGACGGCAAATGGTTAGTGTGCGATGACTGCGGGCGCAAATATCCGGTTCGGGAGGATGTGCCGGTGATGCTGATTGAAGAGGGGGATAAGTGGAAGGATACCCCAGTAGAGGCATTGCCTGACCCCGGCCCACTGGTTCCGGAAACAGCATAGCTGCTCGCATCGTGAACCGAAGCAGGTACCATTCCGCTCTGCCTGGCAAATTGTCGCCATAGGGGCGGAATTTTCTTTGCCCGCTTCGAAAAATAGCTAATAGCCAAGAAGACGGCAGGTAGGCTGCTCTGTCGGTTTGGGCGAGAGATTATGCAAACAGGTGCAAATCACGTCCTCGATGGAGCCTGGG
>WFQT01000424.1 GCA_015486895.1 Anaerolineae bacterium | reverse complement strand
GCGTCAGATGTGTATAAGAGACAGCCTAAGCCTACGATCAGGACGCGGGGTGCAGCCATGGCTCCGCGGGTGTAAAGGAGCAACGTTTCACCTTTCTTGCCGTTGAAATCGCCTAATTTGACAGCGGCAGTGATATCGCCGTTAAGAGCACGGTCTACAGCCGCGGTAGCCCCGGTCATTTCTTTGACGTCGCTAAACAAGTTTACCACGGCTAAATCGGCCGGGAAAGCAAGCAAATCCCCTTGTTTGACTTCAATGTTCATGATCATTCCTCCTCGTATGAAATAGCTCACGGATGAACACGGAAAAAACTGATCTAAATTTTCACCCGCTGTTGTGCGCCTGTCTGCGTGCTCGCACAGGCAGGCCGTAGGCCTATGATGGTTCCTTTGCAATGTGAACTCGGGCCAGGGGAATGTCGCCCCCCGCTGATGAGCTAAGCTTAGCTTAGCACACAATCATCTGGCTTCAAAACTCGCTTAGCCCGATGTTTTCCTACTTTTTTGTTGTCGAGATGACTTAGGGGTCGCCATGATGTCATCCGTATGATCTGCTTTTTGACGGCAGTTGCTATTTTCTATAGAATGGCAAGGTCACAAGAGCATACCACGCCCTGTCGTGTGAAAAGGAGTGAAGGTTCATGGGTGAAAATGTCTTGAAGGTAGAGAAGAGAACCGTCATTGGCCGGGAGGTCAAGAAGTTGCGGGCAGAGGGGCTAATTCCAGGCATTGTTTACGGTGCTAAAACAGAGGCGGTTCCTTTCCAGGTGGGAGCGTCTACTTTGGAAAAGCTGCTTGCTCAGGTGCAGAATCAACTTTTTGATCTGGTTGTAGGCGATGAGGCCCCGCGTAAGGTCTTGGTACAGGAAGTGCAACGGCATCCTGTGCGTCGCGCCCTGCTCCATGTTGATTTCCAACAGGTCAATTTGACGGAGAAGCGAGAGATAGAGGTGCCTTTGGTGATTGTGGGTAGCTCGCCTTTGGTGCGTGAGAATACTTACATGTTAAATCAGCAGCTTTCCGAAGTGATCGTGCGTTGTTTGCCTGCGGATATCCCTGGTAGTATTGAAGTTGACGTTTCCGTGTTAACCGAACCTGATTTGACGATTACCGCTGGTGACTTGACTTTGCCTGAGAAAGTAGAGTTAGTCACGCCAGCGGACGATCTGGTCGTTGGCCTAACTACAACCAGAGCGATGGCGGCTGAGGAAGAGGTTACTGAAGAAGAAGAGGAAGAAGAGGAAGTGGAGCCTGGCGAAGTAGAAGTTATCAAGCGGGGTAGAGGTGAGGCCGAGGAGGAAGAGTCGTAACGCTTTTCGCTTCTTGCAGTCTGTTTGTCTTTAGATGACGTAGCCCGGCAGCAGTGCGCTGCCGGGCTTTGTTTTGGCGAGGGGCTTTGCCAGGATACCCCTTGGCAAATGATGTCCTCGGTGTTGTAACGCTTTGGCGCTCTCTGACAAGTCACCATGAGCGGTTGCACACTGCATAACGATGAAAACAAGAACGCTGATTGCGCTGATCTTATAGATTAACACAGGTGATTTTTTAGGAATCTGCGTCATCAGCGTCCTATTTTCGGAACAGCTTACGCTGGCAAAGAGTCCGCTGGGAACGCAGTTCCCGGCACAAACTGGCCACCGCCACTTATTGGGAAGACGTCGTTCTCATAAACAATGCGCCCCCGGCTGATAGTGGTGCGCACTTTTCCTTGCACGGTTATCCCTTCGTAAGGTGTGTAGCCGGACACGCCGTGGAGCTTTGCGGCTGTGATAGTATGCTTTCCATTAGGTTCGTAGAGTACTAAATCGGCGTCGCTGCCCGGCCTGACGATTCCTTTTTGAGGGTAGAGGCCAAAAATACGAGCTGGGTTGGTGGACATTAACTGAACCAGTCGCGGTAGTGGAATGCCATTTTCTCCCACGGCAAAAGTGTATAGAAGTGGCAGTGATGTCTCCAGACCAGGGATGCCTCCCGGCGTTTTGGTGAAGTCGGGCGTCATTGTTTTCTGGGCTAATGTGTATTCGCAGTGATCGGTGCCGATGCTGTGGATGAATCTGCGGCGCAGTAGTTCTTGCTGCCGGAGGACGTTGGCCCGGGAACGCAGCGGTGGCTGCATGATGACCCGCTCTGGATGATCACCAGCGTAAAGGGCATCATCCAGGAAGAGATACTGCGGGCAAGTTTCCGCAATGGCCGACTGGCCTTGGTGCCGGGCGTCGGCGATGAGTTCCACGGCTTCATTGGTGGAGCAGTGGACAACATAAAGGGATGCCTTGGCAGTTTGTGCTAAGAAGAGTAGCCGGTGCACCGCTTCTGCTTCTGCCAATCCCGGCCGGGCTGCAGCGTGATAGGCTAAGGAAGTTTTGCCGGCAGTGACCAAGCGGGCCGTTTCGGCACTGACTATGGCGTCATTTTCGGCGTGCATCATGGTCAAAACGCCGGTTGTTGCCGCGGCGCGAAACGCTCGCAACAGGCTGCTATCATCCTGGTAATAGTTGGGCCGGTAGGTTGTGTAGAGCTTTATGGCCGGGACGCCTAACGATAGCAGCGTTTTCATCCATTCTCGCAGTTCGGTATCTTTGGGGGGGATATCGGTGAGCATGCAGTGCAGCCCATAGTCCACTAATGTTTTGCCGCCGACTTCATCGTGGCGGTTGCGGACTGCTTGCTTAACCGTTTGCCCGGGGAACTGGGTGGCGAAATCAATGACAGTCGTCACGCCACCTGCGGCAGCGACGCGTGTGCCGATGGCCCAGTCGTCTGCCGTTTGGTAGATACCTGTGTCCAACTGGATGTGGGTGTGTGGGTCGATTACGCCGGGGAAAACCAGCAAGTCTGAAGCGTCAATGACCTGCTGGACATCGGTGGCAGGCAGGTCTTGGCCTACAGCGACGATCTTTTCGCCCCGGGTGAGGACATCGCCCCGGAAAGTGCCTGTGCTGTTGACGACTTGACCGTTTTTGATGAGTAAGTTTCCTTCCATTGTTATGTTAATCCTCCTGTCGACCAAGAATTTATAACCTCTAATTTGTGACGGCGGCCTTCTCGCACGGTGCTAATTGTGATCACTGTTTGCCCGCCGTAGGCGAGGTGTGTGTTACCACAACTTGCATGCATAGGGTAAACGACTCTGCTGTGTTGCATGTCAAGGGGCACGGTGGGCATCGATATCCGGCAAGGGATGTCGGTGCAAGTCATGAAGCGTATAAAGGGCAAAGAGCATCAGTATAACGCCTAAGACTAACATGACATTGGCGATGCCCCACAGGTCGGCTATGATGCCAATAATCAGCATAGGGGGAAGCCCCAATAAGTTGTTCATCATAAAGCGCACCGCAAACACCCGGCCGTGAAGCTCCAGTGGTGATGCTTCTTGTAGAACTGTTTGGCCGATGATGTTCACTGCCGACATGCTTACGCCCAACATGAAGCTTGCCGCGGCGATGCCTGTGAGTAGCTTCATTCCGGATAGCAGGTCGGTTAACCACCCTAAAGCGAAGAAGCTAATGCCAATAATTAGGATGCCAATGGTATTGACAAAGAGACGCGGCACGTTGTTTCCGAGGCGTCCGACGATGATTGTCATGAGCAACATGCCGACCCCCGCGGGAACGAATACCACAAAACTATCTTCGGGGGCGAGGTGCAAAACGCGTACGGCGAAGCCGGGAGCTAACATTCCCAAGATCATCACGAGGGCGGAAATCAGCGCCATGTGAACAATGCCCAGCATAACCACGCGGTTTCTGGCGATGAATTGCCAACCTTCTTGTATCTCTCGCCAGGTTTCGGCCCAGCCACGGCGGAAGGATTCCACCGCTTGGGTCATACTGCCGCCAGTCTGCGAAGCGGGAATATGCCAGATGTTATAGGCGGCAATGAGGTAGAGTATGCCAATAATGACAAAGGTGACTTTTAGCCCGAAAATCTTGATGACCAGTGGCGATAGGATGATCATGCCCATGATTTGGGCTAAAGCTGAGGTGAGGCCAAACAGCGAGTTGGCGGCCATGAGGTGGTCAATGTCAACCAACTGCGGGATTGTCGCTGTTTCCGCCGGTGCAAAGAATTGGCTGATGATTGCCATGATGAAGGTGATGGTGTAAATGGCTATGAGCAATTGGCCCCCTGGTAGCCAGGCAAGCAGTAGTAAATAGCTGAACACAAACAGGGCTCGACTGACGTTGGCGCCGAAAAGGATATATTTCTTTGGTAGCCGGTCGGCCATCACTCCGGCGACAGGGCTGAAGATCAGGCCGGGTAGGCTGAAAGCGATAATCATGAACCCCATTTGGATGCTGCTCCCCGTCAGGTACTCGATGAGTACCATCTGGGCGAAATGCAGGCCGTACTGCGATGTTTGCGCCAGCACTTGGGCGGTCCATAGCCTGCGGAACATCCGGTTTTGCAATACCGGCCAGAACCCATTCTGGCTGGCGAGTACAGGTGGCGTTGGTTCGCCTTCTAAATCGATAGCCGGGGGGTAGGATAGCTTCGTTTCGACCATACTCACTCGCTATCCTGGTTTACGTTCTCGGCGGCTCTGCTGACCACTTGTTTGACGGCGCGTTCAAAGGCGCTGCGCGTGAGCATGATTTTGTGGTTGCAGCCTAAACAGCGCAGGCCAACATCGGTGCCGACGCGGGTGACTTCCCATTCATAGCTACCGCAGGGGTGCTTTTTGCGCAGGCGGACGATGTCGCCGGGATGCACGTTGGTGGGCATGGCTATTGTTGCCCCGGAGGGACTTTTCTGGCTAACCAGTTCGCGGTGAGGCGGAAAACTTCTTCTTCCCACACGTGAGAGCTGTAAGTGTGATCCGCCCCTTGAATCCAGTGCTGTTCGCCCTGCTCTGGCCCTGCGGCTTCGTAAAAAAGGTCCGCGTGTGCCGGGGGCACGGTGGGGTCTTCTGTGCCATGAATAATGAGTACAGGGCCTTGATATTTTTTGATGCTTTCCAGCGGTCGGATTTGGTCGATGGTGGATAGGAATGCAGGCCCGAGTAGATGACCGCCGATGTCAAAAGAGCCATCTGGCTGTAGGCCTAAAGGAGGAGGGGGCTCTTGGGTGGCCGCCTGGTGGAACAATCCTCCCAGGTCGGCTACAGCGGACCAGAGCACAACGGCAGCGACGCGGCTGTCTTCCCCGGCAATAGTAGCGGCAACGGCTCCTCCCATGCTCAGGCCTAAAAGGATGACCCGGTCCGGATTGACGGCTGGTTGACTGCGCAGCCATGCCAATGCGACTCTGGCGTCATCCACTTCGTCGGGGATGGTTATTTCCCGGAAGCGACCCTGGCTTTCCCCAGAGCCGCGGAAGTCAAAGCGCATGGTGAAATAGCCAGATGCAGTCAGACGGCGGGCCATCTTTACATAAAGGAAGTGGTTCTCTATACGGCTGGCAGTGAAGCCGTGATACATCAGCACTGCCGGGCCGCGGCTTTCTCGTTCCGGTGTGTGGGTCATGCCTACCAGTTGTTGGCCGTGATTGCGGAAAGTGATTGGTGTCTCGATCATACTCATCTCCCTATCTATTGGGTATGCAGCCGTAGCCTTAGTCAATGGTATTGGCAAATTCATTGTAGCCGGCAGTTTACCCATCTGTAAGTTACGATTATGTCCCTTCTACAGGCCGGAATGATGGATGAGGACGTCCTTTGGCGTCGAGAGCCTATTTGTGTCTGTAGCAGGAGAACATTTATCGTCAGCGTAACTCCAATCATGGAGGCGTATTTTACCACAGAAACGTGGAGGGCGGGATTGCGGTGCAGGAGATCGTCACGCTGTAAGGATGCTACCGTGTGTCATGCCCATCCCCTTTTCTATTTAGAAACTCCCGCAGGGCAGCGATCTCATCCTGCAAATGTTTCTCTTTCATGCTGATTCGGAGGATTAGCAGGAAGATCCCTAGCCAGAAAACGGCGTACGCTGTTACTAAATAAACCACATTAACCTCCTAACCTGGTCAAGCCAGAACCAAATAGACTTCATTGGTAAGATGTTAAAATTTTCTCTCGGAGCTCCTCTACATCCTCGGTTAGCAGCTCTGCCTGGTAACGGTGAAGCAAGAGAATGACGTAGAGCACCGTTACAGCCAGCAACGAGACCATAAGCGTTTGGAACATAGGAGGAGCCAGGTGGAATCCCCCCTGAGCGCCTTGACTGCCCTCGCCGATGATCACAGGATGGATAGTTCGCCATAGCCGGATGGATATTAAAGTGAGCGGGATGCTAAGGAAACTGAAGAGCCCGTAAACCGCGGCAAATCTGGCGCGTCGGGCGGGATCTTCCACGGCATTTCGCAACATTAGATAGGCGGCGTAGAGCAGCCACGCTACCGAGACTGTGGTCAGGCGAGGATCCCACGTCCACCAAGTGTTCCAGGTTGGCTTGGCCCAAAGGGAGCCAGTCACTATGACCACGCTCAAGAACACCAGCCCAATCTCCGCAGAGGAAAAGGCGAGCATGTCCCATTTTAGGTTGTCTCGTATGAGGTACAGAAGCCCGCCCAACGCCGTTACCAAAAACGCCACGGAGCCGGTCCAGGCGAAGGATACATGGAAATAGAATATCCGCTGGGCCAGCCGCTCTGTCCGAGTTGGCAGATTGGCTGCCTCAGGAGCGTAAACCAGGGCCATGTAGAGCGCTGCTAAAATCAGAGCAGCGGTAAGAACGTCCAGCCAGAACAAGAATGACTTCTTTTTCACTTTTACTCCTCTACCACGAAATCAAAAACCATAACTGACAGCACTATGAAAAACAGATCGTAGGTAAGCAAAAGCTTCCACCATCCGGCAAGTTCTGCTGCGGAGGCTCCGTTTAGAGCACCGGAAGTCAGGTAGACCGCAGCAATTAGCACCGGCAGCACTACGGGGAATAGCAGCACTGGCAAGAGTACCTCGCGAGCCCTTGTGTTGACTGCAATTGCTGAGATTAATGTGCCCACGGAAGCGAACCCTATGGTCCCTGCCAGCACCGTCAGTAGAATCGTGGTGTTTGCTAAGTTCACGTTAAACAGTGCCATTATCATCGGTAAGAGGAACGCTTCCGACACCAGCATGAACAGGATGTTTCCCAGTGCTTTCGCCACGTAGATGGCGCTCCTGTCTCCAGGGGCCAGCAGCAGGCCGGAGAAGCTCCCTTTGTCCTGCTCCAGAGCAAAAGATCGGCTCAGGCCTAACTCCCCGGCAAAAGCAAAGGCAACCCACATTATGCCGGGCACAACTGCTTTCCTGTTGCTGATATGTAGTTCAAAGGCGAAGTTGAACACGAAAATAGTCAGCGCAGCGAAAATGAACATTGCACTGAAGAATTCTTTGCTCCGCCACTCAGAGCGGATGTCTTTCCAGAGGATGGCCGCAATTTTATTCAGGCTCCCTCTCAATGTGCTCCTCCGTACCACTCAAATGCGATCTTTGACGCAAAGTTAGGGAGCAGAGGAGAAGGATTAGGAATGTGTGCTCCTAATCACTGACATCTATGCCCTTTCTCTATGCGTCCCTACTTCAGAAGATTTATCTTCATTTTCACGACTTATTGGGAAGATGCACACTTCCCGTGTGTTCTCGGTAAAACCTGCGCATCTCCGCCAAGTCAATTCTGTCCGTCTCGCCCTGGTACGCTATTAGCCCGTTGGCGAGGATAGCAAACCGGTGTGCCCATTCCAATCCCAGGTCCAGGTGATGGGTGGTCATGATGACTGTACGCCTGCGCCCGTTGGATTCCCAGAGCATTGGGAAAAGCTCCTCCGCAGCTTGAGGATCGAGCCCCGTGTCCGCCTCATCCAGCAGAAGGATGGCAGGGTCGTGCATTAGAGCCCGGGCGATGGAGAGCCTTTGGAGCATGCCCCTGGAGAATGTTCGGGCCAGGTCATTGCGGCGATGATGAAGCCCGACTTTGGATATCAGCTCATCCGCTCGGTCTGCTGCGTCTGGCACCGAGTACAGTCTACCGTAGAAAAGGAGGTTCTCCCTGGCGGTCAAGGAATCGTACAGCAGCGTTGAATGAGTTACGAAGCCGATGTACTTGCGGACGGTGTCGGCAGCACTGGCGATGTCGTGTCCTGCTATGAGGATTTTCCCTGATGTGGAACGGCTCAGGGTTGCCAGAATGCGGAGCAGCGTTGTCTTCCCCGCTCCGTTTGGGCCGAAGATGACTATTCTCTCCTCGGCTCCGACCTCTAAATCCACGCCTTTGAGTGCGAAAATCCTGCCGAACCGCTTGGTTAGCCGCTGCACCTGGATAATGGGGCTGTCCATCCAGCTCCCTCTCGTTCCGGGATAGTTTCTTGTGTCTTGATGCCCGTAGTCCCTTCGAATGTTGTTTTGCTAAAACCACGGCCATTATAGCAAAAGTGTCGGGCTCATAGAAATATAGCCGGCCGGCCCTCAGCAATTCCAAGAGTCCGGGGAGTCTAAGGGTGGACTGCCTATGGGC
>WFQT01000423.1 GCA_015486895.1 Anaerolineae bacterium | reverse complement strand
TGCGCACGATCACGTCTTCGATATTCGGCACAACTCCGGCAATAAAATAGGGGAAACCGCAGGAACCGTACGAGACGTACCCCGATTTCTCGTAGACAACGATCTCCATATCCTTGGCCACGCGGCGTGCTTTGCTGGCCGCACTCATTCCGGCAGCGACGCCGCCAATAACAACTAATCTCTCACTCATTGCTCACGCTCCTGCATAGCGAATTCAAAATCACAGATTCACACGGATTATATGCGCTTTAGTCAGGAATATTCAAAAAATAGGGCATGGTTCATTTCGAATCGAAACGATCTTGACAAATAGGGCCGGAAAGAAAGCCAGAATAACACGGAAAGGCACGGGAAAGGCTAAAGACGAAAGTTTTCCGTGTAATTGTGTGTCACTCCGTGGCCTAATCAGCCGCGATGTCTCAGCAGATTTGTCAAGATGGGAAATGGCTCTCTTGAACCATGCCGCGTTTTTCGTTTCAGCCACGGATTAACGCAGACGTTCACAAAATTATGGGGAAATCCAGGCTGGCTCAGAAAAGGCGCAGAATTATGCGTCTTTTCTCATTTCTAATCTAATGCCGATAGAAGTGTCGTCAGATCAGGCACGATTAAGTCCGGGGGGGACGGTGATCGTAATGCCTCTTCCCGGCTGCTGGTCCCAGTTTCCACCATTACACTGCGTAGACCCATTCTCTGAGCGCCAACAATGTCTGTTTCCAGCCGGTCTCCGATCATAAAAGTCTGTTCTGGTAGCGTGTTTAGCCGGGCTAACGCTTGCCGGAATATTTCCGGCTGTGGTTTGCCCATGATCACAGGATAACGGTTGGTCGTAGCGATCAGTGTGGCCGCAATAGCCCCCGCACCGGGGTGTAGCCCGTCTGGCATGGGGATGTTGAGATCTGGGTTTGTTTGCACAAAAAGTGCCCCTCGCTCGATGGCTAAACTCGCTTCCCGTAGCTTGGCGTAAGTCAATTGGCGATCGAATGAGGACACGACCACTTCTGCATCTCGCCCGGCCGCCAATGGTAAGAGTGTGAAACCGGCATTTCGCAGCGCTTCGCTTATCCCTATCTCACCCACAATGAAGACGGTAGCGCCAGGCTTTTCTGCCTGTAGAAAGGCAGATGTGGCTAATGCTGAAGTCATAAATTGCCCTGCCTCGGCATCTATCCCCATTTTGGCCAGGTGGGCCACATACATAGCCGGCGTTCTGCTGGCATTGTTTGTCAAATAGAGATATGGAATGTCTCGGCTCTGCAAAGCATGGATAAAAGTCGCTGCGCCGGGCAATGTCATTTTGCCCCGATATAACACGCCATCCATGTCAATGAGCAAGCCGGTGACTTCTCTCCAGAAAGTTCTGGGCTCCATTACCATGTTATGTGCGCTCGCTCGTTGATGATACGATGGTAAATACTAATTGTCTGATTAGCAATGCGGTCCCAGCTATAAACAGTTCGAGCTTTCTCTTTTGCTTTCGCTGCTCGTTGCTGGGCCAAGTCTGGGTGTTGCAATACATGCAGAATTCCCCAGGCCACTGACTGGGTATCGCCGGGATGAACGGTAATGCCTGTCTCACCGTGCTGCACTACATCTTTCAAGCCGCCGACCTCGCTGACCACCACTGGGCATCCGGCCACCATTGCTTCCAGCGCCACAATGCCAAACGGCTCGTATAAACTGGGAAAAACGGCAATGTCAGCGATTAAATATAACCGATCTCGGTCTTTATTGCTAATAAAGCCAGTAAACGTTACTTTATCGTCAATGCCTAACTCCTGCGTCCGCTGGCGCAATGATTCCAACAGGCTACCTTTGCCTACCACGACCAAGTGTGCTTCTGGAACTT
Organism: Anaerolineae bacterium; assembly: GCA_015486895.1. GTDB lineage: Bacteria > Chloroflexota > Anaerolineae > JAADDB01 > JAADDB01 > S014-12. Next base: position 3,169 of record WFQT01000423.1, on the reverse strand, counting down.
CTGCTAACACTTGTGTCATAGCTTCCACTAACGTGTCAAACCCTTTTTCGTGGACAATGCGCCCAACGGATAAAATTAGTTTTTCCCCGTTCTGTACAAAACGATGGCGGAAACTCCTCAAATCACTCTGCCGCCAAAGATCAAAGGGCGTGGGATCCACTCCATTAGGCACCATGTCGATCTTGTCTGCGGGCAGATTGAAGTAATCACGCACCTGAGCTACCATATACTCGCTGCAAACAATGATTCGCCATGCCTCGTAGGTCAGCCACCACTCGGCTGAGTTGATCCGGTGTGCATCCTCACCATTGAGATAGCCGCGGCCGCGGCCGCGCTCTGTAGCGTGAACTGTTGCTAACAGCGGCCAGCGGTGCTCATGCTTCATCTCCACCGCAGCAAAAGAAACTAGCCAGTCGTGGGCGTGAATAATGTCAAATGGGCGCGACTGGGCAATATAGCGAGCATGAGCCGCTAAATTGATATTAGCTCGAGCGACACCGCCATAGAAGTCAAAATCTGGCGGCCTCTGAACATAAACTCGATGCACCTGTAATAGCCCCTCTTCATTGACCTGCGTTGGCCCCTCGAAGCGGGGGGTAATCAAATCTACCTCAACACCATTTTTGACCAAGGCAGGAATCAGTTCCTGGACATGCTTTCCTAAGCCGCCCAGCACGTGAGGCGGGTATTCCCAGGAGAACATTAAAACGCGCATTGTCGTGTCCCCTTAACATGATAAGGTAACTTGTCCATGTGTTGCGTACTGCGTACTGCGCTGCGTATGAGGTCAGTTTGCTAACCGCTGATTGGAGTAGCTAACTGGAGCCTGGTGAAAATGACGTCTTAGACTCGATCGGGCTATCTTCATCACAAATTGCACGGATTAACGCAGATTTTCACTTGCTTTTCGACCTAAATCTGTGCAATTCTGTGTTTTTCTGTGGCTAAGATAATAACGCCAGAGTCCAGTAACTAATCTAAAGTGCAGATAACCATTCCCTGCTTTACGTTCTCCCCAGCGTTGACAGAGACTTTGCCAATAACCCCGGCCCGGGGAGCACGGATCTCATTCTCCATCTTCATGGCTTCCAGAATTGCTAGAGCCTGGTTTTCCGCGACTTCATCCCCCGGCTGGACTAAAACTTTCACGATAAGGCCAGGAATGGGCGCATTGATGGTCAGTTCGCCGGTAGTTGGTAGCAGTTGTGTCCGGCCACGGTTCAGCCGGCGCTGTCGTTCATCTTCAATGTCAACAGTGAATAGTTTACCGGCGATGACTACCTGGTATTCATGTCTCATCTTTTTAACTACAGCTTCGTAAGAGCGGTTGTTCACCAAGAGAGAATGGTGAGTCCTGCTTACCTGTGCCCAGTCCACCTGTAATGGTTCCCCATTCAGGGAGATGTCTTTATCGCTGATTTCCACTTCGTATTCGCTACCGTTAATGTGGACAAAATACTTCATAGAGACCACCCTCCACCGCGCCCGGCCCAGCGCCAAAGGGAACGTTTGCACCCTTCTCCCCGGTGAATGACTGCATTTTTTCGCCCCTCCTCGTGGGCCATCAAGGTAGCCAATAACACCGAAGCATGTTCATATTCCTCATCTGGCGGTGTGTCCTCCGGATGAAACCGCTCTTCCAAAAACGCTGTGTCTAACGTACCCCACATAAACTGTGAGCTTTCCATGATCTGGATATGAAGTGGTATGGATGTCTGGATGCCGGCGATTTGGTATTCCCGCAGCGCCCGGCGCATGCGCAAAATCGCCTGCGCTCTGGTCTCTCCCCAGACGATAACTTTGGCCACCATAGGATCATAGTATAAAGAGATTTCCATGCCAGTATAGAGGCTGCTTTCTACCCGCACCCCTGGCCCTGTGGGCTCTTTCAGGGCAATGATCTTACCACTGGAAGGCAAGAAGTTCGCATAAGGGTTTTCCGCCGTGATGCGGCATTCAATGGCCCAGCCTTGCATTTTGACATCATCTTGCGTGTTGCGTAGGGGCCGCCCACCGGCAATGGCCAGTTGCTCTTTGACAATATCCACGCCGGTGACCATCTCCGTTACCGGATGTTCCACTTGAAGCCGGGTATTCATCTCTAAGAAGTAAAAGTTTTTGTCCTTATCCAGGAGAAACTCCACTGTACCGGCATTAGTGTAGCCGACTGCCTTGGCGGCAGCGATTGCTGTTGCACCCATTTTGGCCCGCAGCTCCGGGCTTACGGCTACCGAGGGCGCTTCCTCCACCAGCTTCTGGTGGCGACGCTGGATGGAGCATTCCCTCTCTCCCAAGAAAATGACATTGCCATGGTTATCTGCCAGAATCTGAATTTCTACATGGCGAGAATTGCGAAGCAGTTTTTCTATGTAGATGGTATCATCGCCGAATGCACCCATGGCCTCGCGGCGAGCAGCGGCCAGTGCGGCTGGCATCTCGTCGATGCTATTGACCTCACGCATTCCCTTGCCGCCACCGCCGGCCGCCGCTTTGATCAGTAATGGGAAGCCGATCTCCCGAGCCTTGAGCAGTGCTTCCTCATCAGAAAGGCCATTTTCCGAACCGGGCACTACTGGCACCCCGGCCGCGATCATAGTTCTCCGGGCCTGGACTTTGTCACCCATGAGCCGGATAGCTTCGGGTGGGGGGCCAATGAAAATGAAGCCAGCGTCTACACATGCCTGGGCAAAATCAGCGTTCTCCGCTAAAAAGCCGTAGCCAGGGTGAATGGCGTCTACGCCGGCCTGTTTTGCCACCTCGATGATGCGATCCCCGCGAAGATAGCTATCGCGGGATGGCGATGGTCCGATGTAATAGGCTTCGTCGGCGTAACGTACGTGCAGTGCCGTCCGGTCAGCATCAGAATAAACAGCAACAGTGCGCAAGCCCCGTTCCTCGCAAGCGCGCAGTACCCGGATGGCAATTTCTCCTCGATTAGCCACAAGAACTTTTTTGAACATTGTACTTTATTCCTATAACCGGCTGAAGTCTGGCGAGAATCTATTTTTTGGCTTAACGAGGCAATTCTAACCACAGATTGCACAAATTGAGCAGAATGCACTGATTTTTGGTCTGATTGCCCTTTAAGGTTCTGTGAAAAGTTTGTGTTAATCTTTGGCTAAAACCAAAAAATGCCATTGTCCAGTGACCGATTGGTGCGACTCAAAGG
>WFQT01000422.1 GCA_015486895.1 Anaerolineae bacterium | reverse complement strand
GCCTGATCTTTTTGCGTTACAATCAGGGCACCTTGTTGCTTTCTGTCCTGGCATTATTGCGAATATTGGTGCGGGTATTTCTCGTTTTGCCTCAGGTTAAGGCCAAAGGGGCAGAAGTAGTCATTACCACTATCCAGAAGACACCGCCGTTGGTCAAGTCAGGCACGGTGGACGAAAAAATAATGCTTTTCATCTCCTTTCTAGTCATGGTGGTGCTGATTTACTTGATTAGCAGTGTGTTCAGACGGCGCTGGCCCGCTTTGGGTGTTTTTGTGGGGGCGCTAAACGGTTATCTGTTGGGCTACTGGTTGTTACCGGCATTGCCGCATGCTTTGCCGGAACCGGCTGTGATCGGTGGGGGTGCACATTCGGCTGCTGGTTCACGAGCCGGGCGGGTGTTGATGGAGGGGCTGTCGAAGACGCAGTATACGCTGGGCTTGGATCCATCCTATTTGTTCTATTTGTTCATCGTTTTCATCGTTGCCGCGATTTTATGGGCTGTGAGTGAATTGGAGTGAAGGAACGTTCAAAATTAGTTAGTGGAGTGTGCGCCTACGGGCGTATTTGGGATTGCTCTCACTCCGTTACTGGACTCTGGCGTTTTTATTTTAGTCACAGAAAAGCACAGAACTTCACAGATTTGGGTCGAAAAGTAATGGAAAATCTGTGTTAGTCCGTGCAATCTGGGGTAAAAATAGTTAGGTTGAGCCTAAAACGTCATTTTCGCCAGACACCAGTCCGTTACTAATTGGGATTGGACACGTTCCGGAATTGGGAAGGCAATGGGCGCTATTGAATTGTTGTGGGCGGTAGTTATCTTGTTTTTCATCTTTATTGCCTTAGTGCGAGGATTCCAGCAGGAACTTGGCACGACGATTGTCATCCTGTTAGCATCTGTTGTTCTCTTTTTTCTCGCACCTCGTATGGACAAGGCAATCACTACCAAGATCGCCCCTCAGTTTGGATGGAATGCGAAAAGTGAGGCTGTCTATGCCGTTGAATTGGGGCTGATCCTGGTACTTTTCGCTATTTCTATTCTGGGCAATTACAGTGGTTGGGGGCTGACTCCTAGCGGTGTCCCAAAGCCAAAAGGGGTGACTCGCTTGGGAGTAAATGTTACCATCGGAGCAGCAAATGGACTATTGGTGGTCTCTTTCGTTTGGTTTTTCCTGGAGCACTACCATTATCCTTACTTGAAGTCGTATAAATTGTTTTATCCGGAAGAGATGTCACACTTTTCAAGGGAGATGGCTGCTGTTCTGTCAACATCCTTGACGCACTTGTTTGGGGCTCAGGTAATGTGGGTTGCTGTGATTTCCATTGTTTTGCTGCTGTTTTTGGTGGTGCGCAAATGATGGCTTTGGTAGGAGAGATAACAGTTTTGCCGGAGATGCGCTTTGCTGGGAAAGAACATGTTCACCTGGTGGGCATTGGGGGTGCCGGCCTTTCGGCTATTGCTCGCGTGCTTTGCCAGGAGGGTTTTACCGTTTCCGGCTCTGATCGGGCGGATTCACCGGTGTTGCGGCAGTTGGCAGAACTAGGTGCCAGAGTGGCCGTGGGGCATAGCGCTGCCCATGTGGCCGGAGCGGATCTCTTGCTGATCTCTTCTGCCGTGCGTGAGGATAACCCGGAAGTGCAGGCGGCACGGCAATCTGGTCTGCCGGTGCTGAAACGGTCGCAATTCCTGGGGCGTTTGTTGTCGGGTCGTAACCTGTTGGCGGTGGCCGGCACTCATGGTAAGACGACGACAACGGGCATGGTGATTCACTTAGCTCGCTCTGCAGGGCGCCAAACCGGGTATATTGTCGGGGCGGAGTTGCCGGGACTAAGCAACGCTGATGCTGGAGATGGCAGCTATTTTGTCATTGAGGCGGATGAGTACGATAACATGTTCTTGGGCTTGCGCCCGCGGGTAGTTGTTCTGACTACCGTGGAGTGGGATCACGTGGATTGCTTTCCCAACCGCGGAATTTATGAGCAAGCCTTTGCTCACTTCGTGGCGAGGTTGCCACTGGCTGAGGGGACATTGGTGGCTTCTGCTGATGATGTCGGAGCGGAGCGAATCTGGGGGCGCCGGCCGGCCGGCTTGCACGGCGTTACTTACAGCGTGGCCGGCGCTGATGGAGCTCTCTGGCGGGCGGAGGATTTGCATCCTAACGGTTGCGGTGGTTTGACTTTTATTGTCTGGCGAGGAAAAGAGCGGTTAGGTGAGGCAGTGTTGGCCGTGCCCGGTGTGCATAATGTGAGCAATGCCTTGGGGGCACTGGCGGCGCTGGCCGCCTGGGGCCTGGAGCCGGCAACGTTGTTGTCATACCTTTCTACTTTCCGCGGTGCGGCGCGCCGCTTTGAGTTGAAGGGAGAGGAAGCCGGTGTGACGGTTTACGACGATTACGGGCACCATCCCACGGAGGTGCGGGCAACACTGGCAGCGGCTCGTAGCCGCCTGGGGCATCGCCCTCTCTGGGTGCTCTTTCAACCGCATACTTATAGCCGTACGGCGGCGTTTTTGGCTCAGTGGCGGGACGCCTTTGGCGACGCCGATCACGTGCTGGTGACAGATATCTACGCCGCCCGAGAGACAGATACCTTAGGTCTGGACGGGGGGAAAGTTGCCGCCGCGTTGGCACACCCTGATGCCCGCTATGTGGGGAGCGTGGAACAAGCAGCCCAGAAGCTGGCATTGTGGTTGCAACCTGGTGATGTTCTGCTTACTTTGGGTGCCGGGACCAGCGTCCATGTGGGGGAAATGGTCTTGCGCTTGTTGCGGGAGCGAGGCAATGATCGGCGTGGCTGATGGCCGGGCCCTGCGAGAGCTGGGAAATGACACTACCTGGCAGGAAAATGAACCATTGGCAGCGTATACGACCATTCGCATCGGCGGTCCGGCGGAGTTGTTGGCCATCGTGCAGCGGATTGACCAGTTGGCGGTAATCATGACCTATGCCCGCCGGCATCACATTTCGTTGACTTTTCTTGGTGGGGGCAGTAATGTATTGGTGAGCGATGAAGGCATCTCTGGTTTGGTTGTGGTGAATCGTTGTCGCCGGGTCACACATTTGGGCAATGGGCTGGTGTGGGCAGAAAGTGGTGCTTCCTTTGCCGGCCTGGCTCGTCAAGTGATGGCCTGGGGGCTGGCCGGTCTTACATGGGCGGTGAGCATCCCCGGCAGTGTTGGCGGAGCGGTGGTGGGAAATGCTGGCGCCTATGGTGGCGAGGTCGCTTCGGTATTGCGTCGGGTCGTGCTCCTGTTTCCCGATGGTAGCATTATCAATTGGCAGGCAGAACAGTTGCGGTTTGGGTACCGGCATAGTGTCTTGGGGGAGGCTGCTCGTCGCGGTGATGTCGTACCATTAGTGTTGGCAGCGGAATTCCAATTGCCACCTGGTGATGTTGAGTCGATGAGAATGGAAGCGGAGAAATATTTACTGAGGCGTCGTCAGACGCAACCAAGGGAACCCAGTATGGGGTCGGTGTTCAAGAATCCGCCGGGCGACTACGCGGGGCGTTTGCTCGAGCAAGCAGGCTTGAAGGGAGCCCGCATTGGTCAGGCGGAGATTTCCCCGGTGCATGCTAACTTTATTGTTAACCGGGGAAAAGCGAAGGCTGCCGATGTTTATTCGCTGTTGAAGTTAGCACAGGAACAGGTACACCGGCGCTTTCGTGTAATCCTGGATCCGGAGGTCGTATTTCTTGGTAATGGTTTTGGCTTTGATGGTGTTTGAGGGGTATTGAGTGGGATATGGATAAATTGCGTGTAGGAATCATTTTCGGGGGGCGGTCGGGTGAACATGATGTTAGCTTGATGTCTGCTCGATCCGTCGTTCGACATCTGGATCGTGAAAAATACGCGCTGTATTATTTAGGTATTGACAGATCCGGTAAATGGTATTATGGTAAAGATGCCGAGGCAATGCTGCGGGGTGAGGCAATGGTGAGCTCGTCTGAGGCGCTTGCGCCGGCCGATCTGCTCCCTGATCCAATTCGCCTATCTGAAGTTGACGTGGTGATACCGGTATTGCATGGGCCTTATGGGGAGGACGGCGTTTTGCAAGGGCTTTTGGAGTTAGCCGACATGCCGTATGTGGGTTGTGGAGTTCTTGCTTCTGCTGTAAGCATGGATAAAGCGCTGAGCAAGCAGCTATTCATTGCTGAAGGGTTACCGGTCTTACCGTTCCGTTTGCTGCTTCGCCGCCAGTGGGCTGCTGAGCTTCAAACTGTGGTTACGGAGATAGAAGGGGCGTTCTCTTACCCAGTTTTTGTTAAGCCGGCTAATTTAGGCTCCAGTGTCGGCATTTCAAAAGCCCATAATCAGGAGGAATTGCTGGCTGGGTTGGCCGAGGCCGCTCGTTATGACCGCCGCTTGTTGGTGGAGCAGGGTATTCAAGCCCGGGAGATTGAGGTTAGCATTCTGGGAAACGAGGAGCCGCTGGTCTCGTTACCTGGCGAGGTTATTCCTGGCAAGGAGTGGTACGATTACGAAGCCAAGTATCAGGATGCTGGTTCGAGAACAGTGGTCCCGGCACCGTTGACGGCGGTCCAGACGGCCAAAGTACAAGAGTTTGCTTTGCGGGCGTACAAAGTTGTTGATGGTAGTGGTTTGGCTCGGGTGGATTTCCTGGTGGACCGGGAAAACGGCGAAATTTACCTCAACGAGATTAATACATTCCCGGGATTTACTTCCATTAGCATGTACCCAAAGCTGTGGTTGGCCGGGGGGCTTACTTATCCGGAGTTATTGGATCGTTTGTTGGCGTTGGCGCTAGATCGTCACGAGAGTAAAGGACAGCGGAGTTAGCGATGAGAGGCACTAGGCGTTATTATCGTCGGCGCAGGCGGCGAAGCCGTTTTTCCTTGGCAGCGTTTACCGATGACGTGAAGGTAGTACAGCGTCGTTTGTCCGGGCGAGATCGCTTTTCTCAAGCGCAGTGGTTCTCCCTGTTTTTGATGATTCTGTCGCTGTTGGCTTTGCTGCTTTTGCTGAATTGGACGGCTCTATTTGTGGTTCGCGTTCAGGTGTTAGGATCTCACTATACCACGACGGGAGAAATTGTGGAGCACGCCGATGTGGGCGGCTATCATCTGTTTGTCATTGACCCGGCAAAGGTCTCGAGTCAGGTGGAGCACTTGCCTTTTGTTCGCAAAGCCCATGTTTCTGTAATTTGGCCGAATATGGTGCGTATTTCAGTGGAAGAGCGAGAGCCGCTTTTCACCTGGCAGAGCAAGCGCGAGAGTTACTGGATTGATAGTGAGGGAATTCTTTTACCGGTCGTGGGTGCTTTGAGCTCAGATCGACCTCTGCCGGTGGTTGTGGATCCGCGGGGGGCGTTGTTGCAGCCTGGCCAAGGGGCTACAAAACTGCGGCCTCTTTATGCTGAGCGATTGCTGGCCCTGTTTGCCCTGGGTCCAGACTTGCGGGTGGTGTATTACCGTCTGCCGGAGGGATTTTCGTTCCGATTAGGAGAGCGCACAACGGTCTATTTCGGCGAAGCCGATGATACTGCCCGGAGATGGACTTTTATGCAAAGCGCGCTGGCGAGCTTCAGGAAAGAGCATGGCGGGGCGTGGCCTTCACGCTTGGATGTAGCGCGGTTAGACAGGGCGTATGTATTGCCTTGAAATGGTTTCTATGGCGGCTTAAAGGGGTGAGGCATGCTAAGTGTTATTTCAGCTCTTGATGTTGGCTCGACAAAAGTTGTTGCTCTCATTGCCGAAGTCACGGATGAAGGCATCCATCTGTTGGGTGCGACGAAGGTGTCCATGTTTATCCTCCGTGAAGGGGCCGTGGTGGATGTAGAAGAGACGACAGAAGCGGTTCATGAGGCGATTGTCAAGGCTGAAGAGCAAGCTGGAATACCGATGGGCCAGGCTTATGTATCTATTTCCGGTGCTCATTTGCAATCGCAACGTAGTCGGGGGGTGGTCTCTATTCTGAACCGAAATCATTTGATCAGTGAGGAAGATGTGAGCCGGGTACTGGTCAGCGCTATGAACGTTCACATGGAACCCAATCGGCAGATCGTCTCTGCTCTGCCTCGTTTTTTCAAGGTTGACGCTCAGGATGGCGTGCACAATCCAGTGGGCATGAGCGGCTATCGCCTGGAAGTGGAGGCGCACCTCGTTACGGCTAATAAACTGGCATTGCGTAATCTGACTCGCTGTGTCGAAGACTCTGGCGTCCGCGTGGAGCAATTGGTGGTGAGTTCGCTGGCATCGGGAGAGGCTGTTTTGCGATCTCAAGAGCGTGATGTAGGGGTTCTTATGGTTGATTTTGGTGGCGGCACGGTTGATTTGGCCGTTTATATGGATGGTACTCCTTGGCATACTGCTGTGGTACCCATGGGTGGAGAGTATCTAACTCGTGACGTGGCCTTTGGATTACGTGCTCCTTTGGAGGTTGCCGAACAATTGAAAATACAATATGGCAGCGCCCTGAAGGGCCGGGTTTCTGTCACCGAACAGGTCACCGTTAGTGGCTTTGGTGAAAATGGGTCTTATGTTGTTAATCGAGAGCAGTTGGCTTTCATCTTACAG
>WFQT01000421.1 GCA_015486895.1 Anaerolineae bacterium | reverse complement strand
GGCAATTTCACCTCGATCAAGGGATTAAGGGACAAAGTGCTGGCCTTCGTGGAATATTTCAATCGGACGATGGCCAAACCTTTCAAGTGGACGCATCAGGCTAAAGCTCTGCAGGCATGAACGCTTGTGCCATTTGGGCCGCGATGTACTAGCTTCATCCGAAGCCAAGAAGAGATAAGCACTGGCAATATCCTGAGGACTGTCAAGGCGACGTAACGGTGTTTTCTGTCGCATCATAGCCAAGACTTTCTCGGGCACCGCGGCTAACATGGCTGTCTGGATAAAGCCCGGGGCCACCGCGTTCACCCGGATGCCCTTAGGCCCTAATTCTCGAGCCCACACTTTTGTCATGCCGATGATGCCACTCTTGCTAGCCACATAACTACTCTGGCCAAAATTGCCGTAAAGGGCAACCACAGAAGAAGCATTCAGGATAACACCGCTTCCCTGCTCAATCATGATGGGCGCTACAGCTCGGGTAAAATGGAAAACGCCTTTCATGTTAACGTTAATGACAAAATCGAAATCCGCGTCACTCATTTTGACCAGGCGGGCATCCCGCAGGACGCCAGCATTGTTGACTAAGATGTCAATGCGACCAAACTGCGCTACTACCTGCTTTACTGCATCATTAACGCTCTCTTCTTTAGTCACGTCCACCGAGGTGAATACAGCTTTACCACCAGCGGCATTAATCTCAGCGGCAACTTTAGTGCCACTCTCGCTAATAATGTCGGCCACCACGACCTGTGCCCCTTCCCGGGCGAAGGTCATGGCTGTTTGCCGGCCAATACCTTGGCCGGCTCCGGTTACAATAGCAACACGCCCTTCCAAGCGCATGATAGCCCCTTTCTAATGACTCTTGACGCATTATGAGAGTCACTCATTACCTGTCACGTCCCTTGATTTTATATCATTTCTACAGCTAAAACAACTGCCTCACCGCCGCCAAGACAGAGCCCAGCGGCACCATGACTTAATCCTTGATCTCGCAAGGCGTACAAAAGCGTTGTCAAAACACGCGCTCCGCTGGCCCCGATAGGATGCCCTAAAGCAATGGCACCACCATTCACGTTTACCCGGTCCCAGTCAACACCCAGTTCGCGCCCGTCCGCCACCATTTGGGCAGCGAACGCCTCGTTAATTTCGACCAGGTCAAATTCTTTGATGTCGTTCATGCCGAGTTTCTTCATGAGACTGCGCATAGCGAAAATAGGCGCTGTGAAAATCTCTAACGGCTTAACGGCAGCCTGAGCATACGCCATGATGCGGGCCATCGGCTTCAGGCCCAATGCTAATACTTCTTCTTCATCCATGACCACTAAGGCCGATGCGCCGTCAGTGATGCCGGGGGAGTTACCGGCAGTCACCGTGCCGCCTTTTTGGAATGCGGGCTTCAAGCGGGCCAACGCTTCCCTGCTGGTGTCACGACGGGGCGCTTCATCTTTGGCAAAGATCAGCGGTTCCCCTTTGCGCTGTGGCACCGGAACCGGCACAATCTCAGCACCGAATTTGCCGCTGTCGGTGGCTGCGATGGCCCGGCGATGGCTTTCTAAGGCAAAAGCATCCTGATCCTCCCGGGTAACGTTATACGCCTTGGCAATCCATTCAGCCGAGTTGCCCATGTGTTGATCTTCAAAAGGACACCAGAGGCCATCGTTCACCATGCTGTCCACGATCCGGTCATCACCCAATCGATAGCCGAAACGGGCTTTGTAGAGCAGATAAGGCGCACTGTTCATGCTTTCCATGCCCCCGGCGACGTACACCTTGCCATCCCCGGCTTTGATAGCCTGGGCTGCTAACATCACCGCTTTCAGGCCAGAGCCACACACTTTGTTCACAGTAATAGCTCCCACTGTCGGTGGAATGCCACCGTGAATGGAAGCCTGGCGGGCTGGATTCTGTCCTTCCCCTGCTTGCACCACGTTCCCCATGATAGTCTCATCCACCATGGCCGGATCAATACCCGCCCGCTCTATCGCCGCTTTGATGGCAACGGCTCCGAGCTGAACAGTTGGAATATCCTTCAACGTGCCTCGAAACTTACCGATAGGTGTCCTTGCTGCACTGACAATAAGCGGTTGCTTTGACATCATTGTCTCCTTTGCTTACCGAAGATTATTTTTATTCTTCACCGAAAAGATTACCCTCCTCGGATCGGGTTACCAAACGAGCGGCAATCCAAATAGATAACAAGCCAATAGCCATCCCAGCAATAACATCTAAAATAGCATGCTGTTTGACAAGTAGTGTGCTGGCCATGACAGCTAATGTCCAGGCAGCAGCAACGGCTTTTGCCCAAGAATGAGATACGACCCGCCACCAAACCCAGCCGCTGATCATGGATAAACTCACATGTAAGCTAGGCAAAGAGTTGAAAGGCTGATCGTAGTGGTAGGTCCATTGCAACCATTGGAACCAGAAATTAGAGGTGACCACATCCGGGCGGAGAACACGGGTCGGGGAAAAAAGGAAAATAGCATTACTGATAATGGCATCGCTAATCACCGAAAAGGCCATGAGCCGAAATGCACCTTGTTTTTTGTACCAAAACCAGAACAGAGTGCCAAGGCCGACAATGAACAGGGAATAATAAACAGGCAGCGCACCTGGCCAGAGCGGAATCCATCGATCCCAGGCCCGTGTAGTAACCCACGCCCAACCTTGTGACCGTAGACTTGCATAACGGTTAGTCAAAAAGTAAAGGCTGACGCTGCCCAACGTCACAATCAGTAAAAGCCAGTCGTATGGTGACCTTTTCTCGGCAATGACTTCCGTCCTTCCTTCTATGGCCCACCCGGAATGTATCAATTTTAGCATAGATCAAGACAAGGGGAAAAGATAAAGTGCTTCGGAATAATTACGTCTGCTCCGTTAATAGCCACAAACTGTAGGATAGGTTGGCTGCGACGTAACCCCAGGCCCCGTCGAGGACGTGATTCGCACATGCCTGCACAACCTCTTGCCTAAACCTACAGCGTAACCTACCTACCCTCTTCTCTGCTCTGTTAATAGACGCTCTGACCGGTCTGCAACTGAGCCGGCGCAATTCTTGTCTTTGGTGGCGTGTAAACACCCATGATAACTTCTCAATAAAACGTTGAAGGAAACTAAAAGGATAGGAAGCGAAGAGGACCTGGTTGTAGCCGGAGGCTATGCTATGGTATACTAGTTCTGTAACTCATTGTCTAGGAGGAACAAGCAAATGCTTCAACCTGTTAGGAAAGTCAATCTTCCTAATCTCGTCGTAGAGAGAATCAAAGACCTTATTGCCGATGGACAACTGAAACCCGGCAATCAGCTCCCCGCGGAACGCCAGCTTACCCAGGAGTTGGGGGTTGGACGTAGTACCATTCGAGAAGCGGTAAGAATCCTGGAGGCATTAGGCATCGTGGAAGTAAGGCCAGGGCATGGCACGTTTGTGAGGGAGAAAACCGAAGATATCACGGATACTCCCCTCAGCACCTGGCTTTTATTGCACAGGGAAGATTTGTTGGAGCATTTTGAGGTAAGACAGGTGATTGAACCCGGCGCAGCCTATCTGGCAGCCCAAAGAGCCACAAGAGAAGACATTCAGGCCATGCATAAGACCGTGGAAGAAATGAAAGCAAAAATAAACAAGGGAGATCTTGCTGGGGTGATCTTAGCAGATAGCAATTTCCACCATAAAGTTTCCAAGGCTACTCATAACCGCACGCTTATGTACCTTATGGACACCTTTGTGAAACATCTAAAAGAGGGGTGGAAAGCCTCCCTCAGAATTCCTGATAGAGCCCAAAAGTCTATTCCAGAGCACGAGGAGATACTGCACGCCATCGAAAAAGGAAAACCGGAGGCTGCTAGACAAGCCATGGAGCAACACCTTAGCAATGCCTTAGAAGACCTGAAACGAGAAGGGCTGTTTGATCATTCCGGAGTGGAATGATTGTGATTCCCTCTCACCCCTCTAAAAACTTACCACCACTGGCAGCCGGGACAGAGCTCCAGCATGCCAGTGGTGGCGTCAATTTGATGACATAGCTCAACCTAAATCGATATGCTTCCTCGTTTACTCTTCATGCATGTACTTGACTTGGAACTCAGAAATCTTGTCAAAAGTCTCCTTAAGGGCCGGGTACGCATTCTTGTAGACCGGATAGAGCTGGTTATACATCTCTGTAGCCTCGGCGTTCGGTGAGAAACGCTTGGATATCTCTACAAGCTCGGCTGCTTCCTGGTAACTGTTCCAAATACCTACACCAACGCCCCCCATGATGGCTGCACCGACGGCTGTTGCCTGTTGCGGGTTCGAAACCCGCGCAAAAGGTAAATTGTTCACATCAGCATAGATTTGCATCCACAGATCGTTCAGTACGCCACCACCGATGGCACGAATCTCATCCAGGCTAAAAATCGGGACATCAACTGACTCAAACAACTCATATAACCACCGGATATTGAAGCAGATACCTTCATAAAGCGCCCGCAGGAAATGCCCCCGTTTGTGCGGCAAGACTCCACCCAGGTAAGCGCCACGGGCATTAATATCGAAGTGTGGTGCGCCACCGCCCCGCAGATAAGGCAGGAAAATCATGCCATCTGATCCTGGAGGGATCTTAGCTGCTTCGTTGGTCATTACATCGTAGATTTCGGCGCCAAGCTTCTTGGCCACATAGTCCTCAAGGCCATAAAAGTTATCTTTGGCCCATTGCTGAGCAATGCCACCAGCCGCTGTAATCAGCACCAAATGGTAGGCATTAGGCCATGGGAGGCAAGTACTGCAATTCATCTTTACCGTTGGATCGGTACTAGGTGACTCTCGAAACACGCCGGTCCAGTTGGCAGATCCAATATATGTATAAGCCATGCCAGGCTTGACCACCCCTGCCCCGACATCGGAGCAAATTACATCCCCAGAACCCAAGCAGACTGGCGTTCCAGCTTTCAGCCCCGTAATCTCAGCCGCTTCGGGCGTGATATAGCCCATAATATCGTGCGATTCAAGGACATCAGGGATCTTGTCCATGTCAACGCCAGCAGCCTTGAAAATCTCCTCCGAAAGCTTACGTTTCTTGATGTCCATATACGCACACATCGAGGCATCGCCCCACTCTGTCGCAAAGTTGCCTGTTAGCCGTTGGGCAATGAATTCCTTAGCTTGCAGGAATTTGTAGGTCCTCTTGTAGACATCCGGCATATTATCCTTTATCCAACGCAATTTATTGATCACATGGAGCTCGGATTGCCATCCCACTCCATGGATCTTATAGTAATTATCTCGACCCCCGAAGTACTCGTGAATCCGATCAGCCTGTTCACTACTCCGGCAATCCGCCCAGATGGCTGTGCGGTCTACGAGCAACTCACCCTCTTTACTCACAGGGGTCTGGCTCATCATCTGAGCACTAAAACTGACTACTGCGATATCCGCAGGGTCGATCCCACTAGTCTCAAGTGCTTCTTTAGTGCTCTCAACGACTGCTGTCCACCATTCTTCCGGACGCTGCTCAACCCAGTTCGTACGTGGATAATACTGTTCGAACGGAGTGTATCCGCTAGCTAGAAGCTCAAGATTCTCATTGACGATAACCGCCTTGTTGCCAGTGGTTCCCAGATCATGGACAAGAATGTACTTAGCCATTTTAGACTTACCCTCCTTTCTCTCCGCAAACTTTCTATCAACCTTATACGGCACCACATTTTAGTCCCTTTTCATCCTCATGTAGTGCCCGCAAGAATATGTAACTCCCTACGTGAATGGATACTTTTCTCGTTTCACTTCCGAGCCCAGCGGGACGTGAGCACAGACGCAGATCCCCGGCTCTGTTTGGGCGGGCCTACGTGCCCGCCCAAACGCTAAGCCACACCACACAGGCCGGCTGAGAGGTTCACTCCCACCATACTCGTTCCCTGTAATGCCCGTAGGGACACGGCACCTACCCCGTATCCTTACTGCCTGGGATCAAGATGCATCTGGCTTACCTCGAGCTGCGAGGGCAAGTGAGGCAAGCAATGCGACCGCGCTTGCAATCGCACACGTCCACCAGCCCATGTTCCACAATCCCGCTCCACCTAAGATAGTGCCAATAACTAACGGGGAGATTGGATCAGATATGTTTCCAATACCTCCAACGAATCCAGTTCCTGCAGCTTCCACGTCAGGAGTATATGCTACTGAAGGCACAGCCCAAAAAGCTGCTTGCGGCCAGGAGTTACCAAACGCAGAGAGAAGGGCCACAAGGTAAAACGCACCGAAACTCACTGGAGCGAGGAACGGCAGAAGAATCGCGCCGACAATAGCAATTATATATCCGACCGCCATTGTCATAGACCTTCCTTTGAGCTGGTTCTTCATCTTTGTAGCAAACACATCCGATATCGACCCTCCAATCAGGGCAGCAATAATGTATCCAATGGATACCGCAGTCATGAGGTTGCCGACCTTTGTTACATCATACCCTAAGCGAGCTCCATAGAGCGGAAGGGTAGATAGCAGGCCAAACAGCATCCAGGTGCTTCCCAGCATAATCAGAGAAAGCAACCATGTTTCAGGCATTCGTAGCATCTTGGAGAACGGCGAAGGACCTGTCGCGGGCTCTTCCTTAGTAACAGCTGGCCCTTCTGGGACTTGTGCAGGAGCAATTTTTACAGTTACATACCAAATGCCAGTTACTACAAGTGAGATCAGCCCCAGCACCCAGAAAGATGCCTGCCAACCCATTGCCGGTATGACATAGCCGACAATGACGCCACCAATTCCACCGCCAGCCAAGCTACCCCCAAGGAATATTCCGGAAGCGAGCCCTATCTGCTTTCCCCGCACCCAACCCATAGTTGCTACGACGAATGCCGGCCAAGCCATAGAAGCGAATCCTTGGATAGCCTTAAGCACTAACAACAATGTATAATCCCCGATGTATGGAAACAGGAACTGAGGAACAAGCAAACAAGCCATCGCCAGGAGAACAGTTTTCTTAACACCTATTTTACCTATGACCGCTCCGCCCACGATGAGCCCCACTACCCAGAAGATCATGCGGACGGTCTCCCCAAACATGACTGCGCTCGCTGTAGAACCCAATGCTTTAGCGAGCTGGGGCGATGCCATCGAATACGAAGTCATGGTAGAAAAAACAGTAAGCGACCCAATCGTGCTAATAATCGCAACCCACCACGCATATCCGGACGAACTTCGCTCTTCCATTTTTTACCTCCAATGTAAATAGAATTCAACGCTGTAATTCAGTGCCAAGCCGCAGCATTATCGCTCACGGATAACGCAGAAAAACACGGATTGGCTATAAGCTTTCAGCCATTGATGCCGGGCGCACCGCACGCAACGTGTAATCCGTACTATGTGTTACCCCTCATGATTCATCCGCTGTGGTGCGCCGTAGACTCATGATGCCCCCTTTTGTGTTGTCAACTTCCGCCAATTGCCAACTCTGTGCAAAACCAACACACTACTACTTTAATGACTAATTCATGTCATATGGCATCCACCTCCTTCCGAACTTCCCAAGGAAAGAAAGGAGGAAAGGATGATCACCCCATCCTTCCCTCCCTAAAGCTATTAACCCACCCTGTTAGTTTTATAAGGAACAGGTGCCTTGCTTCCCGGATTTCCTGTGGGAGCATCTCGATCAATTGCGCTTTCTTTTCCAAGCCGTCATCCCCACAATCCCATATCTTGTGCGTACCAACAAAACACAGCGGCATATCAGATCTCCCATCCCAATGCTCTGTGGTATAGAATCCCAGTTCTCTAAGCGGGAGGTCAATAGTAGCATCAAGCGTGATCCACTTGCCACCTACAAATATTTTTACGTAATTATGAAAATCTACAACATCAATTGTTTCTAATATGCGTACCAACTCATCAGGAAAATTGATAACCCCGTAGGTGTCGTCTGGAAACCACGTTAAATCCTTCCAGCGCTGCAAACATATCATGTCCTTCGTCCGCACCCCAATCCCTTTGTATAATTCCCTTAACAAGAAGTTTTTCCCCGAGCATGTCCCTTTGTTCTGTTCATAAACATCTTTTGGATCTCTAGAGCCAATCTGCCCAAATGGTACGTCTCTTACCTTTTCGAAAATCCTAACTACCTGCTGATCGAAGCTCAAACCATCGATCCCCCATTCTGTCAAGATCCTGCGCTTCAAAGCATCATCCACCGGAGTACCTCCTAATATAGTCTAAGAATCTGTGCACAAGCATATTCACACATTCCCGAAAGCCACAACCTGATCGCCCAAGTTATTCTTTCCATATCATCCCTATAACCGGGGTCAAGGGATATTCCATTGACTGAAATCCCCTTAGGGATAACGTCCCTTGCTATCGAGGTCATCATTCCCGTTATAGCACTCGAGGAAGCACACTCGTAAATAGACCCATTCCCAGTGAGTTCCCCTTCACCTTCGCCCTCTCCGGTATACCCGGTAGTCGTATTCACAAAGATCACCCTCCCGGCCCCCCTCTGGGCCATGTGTGGAATGACTGCCTTCATAGCAAGAAAGTAATTCAACACCCACCGGTTGAGCCACCTATCCCAGGTATCTATGCCAATACTGTCCTCGTTTATCCTCTCCCTCTCTTCTTCAAAATAGTATGCGCAAATCAAATAATCTATACCACCCAAATCACCACTTATCTCAGCCGCAGCTTTCTTAAAGCTATCTTCGCTGGAAGATAAGACTGTTTTATAAATGACCTTAGCCCCGGAGCTTCCCATATCCTCTGCAAGAGTATCCTCCCTATAAGAATAAAGGTCTACCAGGCCAAGATTAACGCCATTCAAGGCAAGAAATTTGCTTACCTCTGCGCCAATAACGCTATTCGCCCCAAACACTACACAATTCTTGCCTTCATAATCCCCCGTTAGTTCCCTCACTGTGTCTTCCCTCCTCTCATCGCAAATATGTAATTCCACCATCTGCAAGGATGATTGTCCCACTAACACGGGGGGAAGCAGTTAGGATGAAGTACGTATATATGTCCGCTACTTCCTCCGGGGTGATCATTCTACCAGTCAAAGATTTCTTGTGCAGCGCTTTAATGCCTTCTTTGACATCTCCTCCTCTGCTTTCTATCACCCTTCTTATCATCGGCGTATCTACATGCCTCAGTGCCAGGGCAAATGTCAATATACCGTTTTGACTGTATTTCATTGAGAGATACTTTGTGAGGCCTATAAAACCAGCTTTTCCGGCAAGATACGGTGATGGAATTCCTGAAGAAGACATCGGAGCGGCGGTGAAGACGATTCTACCCCAACCTTTCTGTTTCATATTAGGAAGTGCCAGGAGCGTACAATACATAGCGCCAGAAAGATCTACTTGAATTGTTTTTACAAAATCCTCGTACGAAATTTCAGGAAAGTGATGGGATTCCAAAGGGCCATATACCGCCGCATTGTTAATGAGTATATCTACCCCACCCCTTTGTTCTGAGATGCGACCATACATGGCCTCAACATCTTTTTTGCTTGATATATCACACTTCGCGGGCGCAGCTCTTGGCTTCTGGTATCTCGCATTTATACGCTCCGCCACTTGCGTCGCTCCCTTGATGTCACAAACATAAACGAATGAACCTAACGCTGCGAGTTTCTCGCAAATGCTTGCTCCAATCCCACCTGCCCCGCCTGTAACAAGGGAAACCCTGTCTTTCAAGTCCATCTGTGCCCCCAATGTGCTTATCTCCTTTGCTCTTGTGCATACTCACTGCCGCTGGTTAACAAGTACTCTCCATGTGGACGAAACCCATATCTCCAGAATAGTTAAAAATACAACATACCATCTGCTGGTCTGTCCATATTATACACCAAAAAGCAGACATTGTCAAGAGTTTTTCCACTACACTGAGCAAAAATTTAACGCAAAGCCGCCAGGAGCGCTAAGACGCAAAGAAAAACATGAATCTACCATTAGTTAGCCGACGTATAAGAAATTAAATTCGAACCGAAGTAAGCGAAGGTTGGTTAAAAATGGACTTTGAAAACGCAACGATGTAAAAGGAGAGGAGGTGCGAAGAGAGAACATAGAAACTCTTTGCGACTTGGCGTTGAGTTTTTTTGGTTCTGGTTTGTCCAGGTTAGGTTTTTGCGGGACAGGCGCGGGCGTTAGCTCGCACCTCCATAATTCCTATTTTCGTGTTTTGTCTAATCGTAGGGGCGCGCGATCGTGCGCTCTTACTGTGGCGGAGTGGGTCTTGAGGAGATG
>WFQT01000420.1 GCA_015486895.1 Anaerolineae bacterium | reverse complement strand
GCCTGTCCCTGTGCGATAATCGCTCTGTCGAGTTCGCATTCAGTTTGGAGTCGGTTACATTCGCTGGGAGGTGCCTTTCTCCGGCACAAATGCGATTCCCACCGGCCGGCGGCTATTTTCAGGAACCGCACGGCGATGAAATGGACACTGATGATCAGTTAGTAACTTTCGCTTTGGAGATTAGAGTCGCCGTTGCTGCTTGCGGGGATGGTGTGTATTGCCTGTGCGGTTATAGGAATTCGTGTCATCCGTGAACTATTTTCGGGGTAGATCTATTTGCAATAATCCGGTAAGGATGTTATACTAACGTCGTATTGTTGTCTGTTTCTTTTGTTCCTATGGAAAGGAGGCGTGACAAAGGGCCCGTCCGGGTGGTCAGTACGAGGCTGCCGCCATGGTTGGTCCCGCACCCAGTCTCTCCATTGGTCTTGTGTTCCTCGCAAAATGACTTTACGATAAAACTCGTTCGACTGTACACACGGTTTTGGCGGTAATGCCCACCGGTGGAAGTCTGGATTGGTGTTCCGGCGTACCTGCTCCGGGGAAACGGACGGCAATTCTCCCTCTGGTGACCGAAAAGTTCGGGTGCACAGTTTGAACACAGAAGGAGCGAATTAGCAATGGCAAGCGTGACTTATGAGCATGTCTACAAGAAGTTTGGTAATGTAATTGCCGTCAACGATATGAACATTGAGATTGCCGACAAGGAATTTCTCGTGTTTGTCGGCCCTTCTGGCTGTGGTAAGACGACATCACTACGGTTGCTGGCCGGCCTGGAAGAGATCACCAGCGGTGATATTTACATCGGTGATAAATTAGTCAATGACGTACCGCCGAAGGACCGGGATATCGCCATGGTGTTCCAATCCTATGCTCTTTATCCCCACATGAGCGTTTATGACAATATGGCTTTTGGCTTGAGGCTGCACAAAACGCCCAAGGACGAGATCGATCGCCGGGTGAAAGCGGCAGCCGGTGTGTTGGGCATCGAGCCCTTGCTGGACCGCAAGCCGAAACAACTATCCGGTGGGCAGCGGCAGCGCGTGGCCGTTGGCCGGGCTATTGTCCGCCAGCCGAAAGTTTTCCTCTTTGATGAGCCACTTTCTAACTTAGACGCCAAATTGCGTGTGCAAACCCGTGCAGAGCTAAGCAAGCTGCACAAGCGACTCGCCACTACTTTTATTTATGTGACACATGATCAGGTGGAAGCTATGACCATGGCAACTCGCATCGCCGTCATCAGAGATGGCATTTTACAGCAGTTGGCGCCACCGCAGAAACTTTACGATCTGCCGGATAATGTCTTTGTAGCCGGGTTTATCGGTAGTCCCAGCATGAACTTCTTTGACGCGACTTTGGTGGAACAAGATGGAAAGCTATTTGTTGTCAGTGACACTTTCAAATTACAGGTGCCGGTAGAGAAAATGGGCACATATAAGGAATACAAAGGACAGGAAGTGATCTTCGGCATCCGCCCGGAAGATATCCACATTAAAGCGTATATGCCACCAGGTGTGGTGAGCGCTGACATGAAAGGCAAAGTAGACGTTACCGAGTTGATGGGCAATGAGATCTTCCTCTATCTCTTCACCGGTAAGAAGCCGTTTATCGCGCGGGTTGATCCGCGGGCGCACGTTAGCCCTGGTGATATCATTGACCTCTCTATTAACATGGGGAATATGCATCTCTTTGATCCCAAGACGGAGAGGGCTATACGCTAACTGTCAGTCAGGCTAATAGTGACGAGGGATGGGTAGGTTAACCTATCCCTCGTCGCGCGTTTGGGAGTAGTGCCGTCCCGGAGGCGTAATTATTACTGGAGTCTGGTGAGAATGACGTTTTAGGCTCGACCAGACTATCTTCACCACAGATTACATAGATTGCACAGGTTAAAAACACAAAAACTAGCTACCGGACGCTGCTTATCAGGTAGCATACGCCTTATGGAAGTGCGCACTGAAGGACGCGATGCTGAGTTCGGCAGGCGCAGCATGTCATGCTGCGCCTGCCTTCAGTCTCGGATTCACCCGATGGACTGAAGAAACATCTTCCATGCTCCCTGAGCGGGCTTCCCAGTTGGCATGGAGCCACGGTCCCCCCCTCCAAAACTGTCCGCTAGTCAGTAGCAAAAATAAGAAAACGCCAGAGTCCAGGTCCTTATTTTCCGGACCAATTACTCTGTACATCATTAAATAAGAAGGAGAAACCATCATGGATCGCTTTGATTTGTTGCATAAATTGGCCGTGGAGAATGATAATAAGCTCATCTTACTGATCATGGATGGCTTAGGCGATTTTCCCATGGAGACGGGTGGGCTTACCGCCCTGGAAGCAGCCGACACGCCAAACCTGGATCGGATGGCGACAGAAGGGAGCACCGGTTTCAACATTCCAGTGCGGCGTGGCATTGCCCCCGGTAGCGGCCCGGCGCATTTGGGCCTCTTTGGCTACGACCCATTGCAATTTGACGTCGGTCGTGGTGTTCTTTCCGCTTTGGGTATTGACTTCGACCTGCAGCCGCGTGACTTAGCGGCGCGAGGAAACTTTGCCACGGTGGATAAGGACGGCATCATCACCGACCGGCGGGCCGGGCGTATCCCCACCGAGCTGGGTGCAAAGTTAGCGCGAAAATTGCAAGAAGGCACCTCTTTGCCCGGCTACGAGATTTTCGTCTTGCCGGAGAAAGAATATCGCTTCGTATTTATCCTGCGTGGCGAAGGACTTTCGGAAGCGTTGAGTGAAACAGATCCTTTGCAAACCGGCAAGCTGCCTTTACCGGTGTTGCCGTTGGACGATAGTTCAGAGGCTAAGCACAGCGCCGAGCTGGTCAACGATTGGGTAAAACAGGCGCGTGCATTGCTGAAGGACGAGCGTCCTGCTAATAGTGTGAATCTGCGCGGCTTTGCCATGGACCCGGCTTTACGCCAATTTCCGGAAATCTATAAACTGCGTGCGGCAGCTATTGCCCAGTATCCTATGTACCGGGGTGTCTCCAAGCTGGTGGGCATGGATGTCCAGCCCAGCGGCAAAAGTATTGCCGATGAGTTCTCTGTACTGGAATCCATTTGGGAGCAGTACGATTTCTTCTTCCTGCACGTAAAGCCGACGGATAGTCGCGGGGAAGATGGCAACTTCGAGGCCAAGGTCAAAATCATCGAAGAGGTGGATGCTCAATTGCCACGCCTGTTAGCGTTACAACCGTCGGTTGTAGTCATTACCGGCGATCATTCCACCCCGGCGGCCATGCGTTCGCATTCTTGGCATCCGGTGCCACTGCTCTTCTGGGGGCAGTTCGCCATGCCGGATGATGTCAAGTCCTTTGGGGAACGGGCGGTTAGCCATGGTTACTTGGGGCACTTGCACTCCACCGACATCATGCCACTATTGATGGCCCATGCTGGCCGGCTGGAGCGCTTTGGCGCCTGATCTTCAGTAGAGCATGGCTTTACGCCTGCTCTGTGGGCGTTGCAAGGGGTGAGGCAACCATGTAGGGCCGCGCCTACTGAGGGGGAGTACAGGAAACATTGAGCGAATTCAGGTCGGGAGAACGCCAGATCGCCCGTGCCGCGGGGCTGGTGATGGCCTTTTTTCTGGTCAGCCGGCTCACCGGCGTGTTGCGCACCATGGTCATCAGCTACTTCTTCGGCACGACCGGAAACTTGGATGCGTACCTGGCAGCTTTTCGCGTCCCCGATCTGATCTTCCAGCTCATGGCCGGGGGAGCGCTCGCATCGGCGTTCATTCCTACTTACAGCGAGTATCTGGCCCGGGGTGACCAGGAAGGCGGCTGGCGGCTGGCCTCCGAAGTGATGAACCTGCTCATCGTTACCGTTGTGGCTTCGAGTGCGCTGGCCGCGATTTTTGCCGTGCCGTTAGCCCGCTATTTGGCGCCTGGCTTCACCCCGGCGCAGCAAGCGCTCACCGCTTCACTCTTACGTTACCTGTTAGTATCTACCGTCATCTTTAGCGTCAGCGGCTTGTTGATGGGCTTGCTCAACGCCCACCAACACTTTTTCCTGCCCGCATTAGCGCCGGTGTTGTATAACGTCGCCATCATCATCGCAGCCTGGCTCTGGCATCAGCAATGGGATGTCAGAGCGTTGGTTTTCGGCGTTATTATTGGTGCAACATTGCACTTTGCCGTCCAGTTGCCCGGCCTCCGGATGATTGGCTTTCGTTACCATCACGTGCTTTCGTTGCGGGACGCGGCGGTACGTAAAGTACTCAAGCTAATGGCGCCCCGGGCCATCGGCTTAGCGGCCGTACAAATTGATTTCCTGGTCAACACCATCTTGGCCAGCCACCTGCCGCACGGCAGTTTAGCTGCTTTGAATTACGCCTTCTTGCTGATGTTACTGCCACAAGGTGTGTTCGCCCAGGCTGTCGGCACAGCGGCGTTCCCCACATTCGCGGCGCAAGTGGCCCGGGGAGAAATGGATAGCATGCGCCGGGCGTTCAACACTACACTGAGCAACGTCTTCTTCTTGACTCTGCCGGCGACCGTGATATTGTTCTTGTTGCGTTTTCCCCTTATTCAGGTGCTCTTGCAACATCACAATTTTGACGCCCACTCGACTGCTTTGACGGCGTATGCTTTGCAATTCTTTGCCTTGGGACTCTGTGGCCACGCCGCGGTGGAAATCTTAGCGCGCACTTTTTATGCACTGCATGATACTGCCACGCCGGTCGCGATCAGCGTTGGCGCCATGTCTCTGACAGTTCTGTTAAGCCTCTGGTTAGTGCGGCCATTGGCCCACGGCGGGCTGGCTTTGGCCACCAGCATCGGCGTTTTCGTGGAGATGGCATTACTGTTCATCTTTCTCTCGCGGCGGTTGCGCGGCCTGATCAGAATGCCATTGGCCATATCGGTGGCGCGCAACACGGTGGCTTCCGTGCTCATGGGGTTGCTGCTCTGGGCCGGCCTGCGCCTTTTCCCCCACATTTCCCCGTGGTGGTCGGCCACGGTCGGCTTGCTGTTGGCCGGCATAGCCTACTTCCTTTTCGCTTATGCTCTGGGCAGCAGCGAAGCGCGTGGCTGGTGGCGATTTGCCCGGCGCAAACTACCTTTCCGGCGCTAAGTTCCCTCCTTATCGAGAGCGAAAGCACTTTCGTTTTGTACCTCTCTGATTTCACCAGCGGGTGATTTTGACATCCTTGCGGCCATGTGTTAGCATTGACCGTCGTTTGCTCTTACGGGCGAACGATTATTGGTACTCTTATCCAGAGAGGCGGAGGGACCGGCCCTGTGAAGCCTCGGCAACCTGGAAGAGCGTCGTGCTCGACCGTGGTGCCAATTCCGGCAGAATGACTCTGGAAGATGAGAGGACGCGCCAGACAGCGACGCCCATCAGCCTCTCCGGAAGGAGAGGCTTTTTTTATAGCGTTTCCTGCCCGTCCCCTCTCAAGCAACTAAGGAGAGGATCCTATGTTATCACAACAATTAGACACGTTGACCGTTCATGCCGGGGAAGACGGCAATTCTTATGGCAGTGTGACGACTCCCGTGGTGCGCAGCGCTCCTTTCGTGTTCGCTACCACCGCAGATTTGATTTCCTTTATGGCCCAGAAGGAAGGGCGAAGGACGACGGATCGCGTGGAATATGGTCGCTACGGTAATCCGACAGTCCGGGCAGCGGAGAAGAAGCTGGCAGCCCTGGATGGCGGCGAGGACGCTGTTTTATTGAGTAGCGGCATGGCTGCTATTACGACGCTATTCTTAGCTTATTTACGCCCTGGCGACCATTTACTGATGACTAACGACGTTTACCGCCGCAGCCGCCAGTTTGGTGAGACCTTCTTGCGACAGATGGGCATCCAGGTGAGCATGGTACCGCCGCAAGTGGAGGCCGTCGCTGCGGCATTGCGGCCGGAAACAAGGATGATCTTCTCTGAAACGCCGACCAATCCTTTCCTGCGGGTGGTGGATGTGGATGCTATCGGCCGGCTGGGCCGGGAACGAGGCATTTTGACCGCCATTGATGCTACGTTCGCGACGCCTGTTAACTTGCGCCCTCTCGCCCATGGCGTTGACTTAGTGGTGCATAGCGTGACCAAGTACTTAGGCGGCCATAATGACCTTATCGCCGGGGTAGTGATCGGCGCGGAGGCAAAAGTGCAGCCATTGCGAACATTACAAGGTATTCTGGGAAACATCATTTCGCCGGATACCGCTTACCTGCTCTTGCGGGGATTGAAGACTTTGTCGCTGCGGGTACGGCGGCAAAACGAGAATGGCTTAGCGGTGGCCAGTTTTCTGGAAGGGGAGGCGAAAGTGGCAAAAGTTTACTACCCAGGGTTACCCTCACATCCTGATTACGAAGTTGCCCAGCGGCAGATGGATGGCTTCGGGGGTGTGGTTAGCTTCATGCTGCATGCCGACTTGATGCAAACAGCGCATTTCGTGGATGCGTTACAGCTCAGCGCTATCGCACCCAGCTTAGGCGGGGTAGAAAGTCTCGTCTCGCAGCCGGCTTTAATCAGCTATTACGGTCTCACCGCCACAGAGAGGCAGGCCCTGGGTATTTGCGACGGCTTAGTGCGCTTTAGTGCCGGCATCGAGGATAGTGACGATCTTATTGCCGATTTCGTCCAGGCGTTAGAACGTATCGTTTATTAGCTGCGCCGGGAGGCATTGCTGTAGTAGTCCAGCTACTTTGTGGTTCAACAAGGCAATTCCGAGCGCAGATTGTACAGATTACGTGGAATAGTACTGCATCATCTTACTGCCCCTTACGGAGTAATGCAAGGCCCTATTCGGGACATTCGTCTGGAGATGGTTTGACGGTATCCATCATTCTTGCCATAATAGGCAAGAGCCACGAAGACTGGGCGATAGCTCACCATTCACGGTATCATGCTATTCCGATGAGCGAGATCTCACCGACACGATACGATTGTGAAGCCGACCGGGAGGAAGCTCGCTCCGAACACTCAGAGGATTATCGGCTATGAAAGAGCAGATCACTATTTTCCTACACCTAATCAAATTTGAACACACACTCTTTGCCTTACCCTTTGCTTATTTAGGCATGGTATTAGCTGCCAAAGGCTGGCCTACTTGGTCTCAGTTTATCTGGATTACTGTGGCCATGGTGGCCGCTCGCACTTTGGCTATGACAGTGAACCGAATAGCAGATTGGCAGTACGACGCCAAGAACGTCCGCACAGCTAACCGAGTAATTCCTCGCGGCCTCCTCCGGCCGGAAATAGCTTGGTGCTACGCCATCGTGGCGCTGGCTATCTTTCTTTTGAGCGCAGCAATGTTGAACCGCTTAGCATTGCTTCTTTCGCCAATCGCCATTTTCTTTCTCGTGGGTTATAGTTACACCAAACGTGTCACCTGGCTGAGCCACTGGGTGCTGGGCCTAACTGATAGCATCGCTCCTGCAGGGGCCTGGATCGCCGTCCGGCCGACCTTAGGAGACGCGACCATGTACTGGCTCATGGTCGCCGTCACTTTCTGGATTGCCGGCTTCGACTTGATTTACGCCTGCCAGGACACTGCCTTCGACCGGGCAACAGGGCTACACTCTGTGCCGGCATGCTTTGGCAATGCGGCAGCTCTGCTTGTCGCCCGGCTATCGCATGGTGTTACTATTCTCGCGTTGCTCATGGTTGGCATTGCCTCCCAGCTCCTCTGGCCATATTGGGTAGGGCTGATCTTGGTGATTGTCAGCCTCATTTACGAGCACACACTGGTGAAAGCGAGCGATCTAAGCAAGGTCAACGTAGCCTTTTTCACCATGAACGGTTACATCAGCATTGTCATCTTTCTGAGCACTCTTTCCGCAGTTGCTCTACAATACGACTTTCTCTGAGCTAGCCCGCCGAGCGTCGGACTTTCCTTGACACCATGGGGCGGAACCGATACAATGCAATGGCTTCAACGGCAGCAGACGGAGGAAAAGGGTGGAATATAGTAATTTCGACATCACCATCACCCAAAGCAGCACGGCCTACCATATAGAGGCACGAGCAGAAGCCGGCGATATCCCTCTTGGTCGGGAACGAAGCCAACTTAAACTGCCTTTCGGCAACCCCGATTTTGAGAAATGGCTGCAACTGGCAGCACAGGGAGAGCGCAGCAACACTATTTTTGTCCGCTTAGGCAGTTACCTCTTCGAAAGTTTATTCACCGGTCGTGTGCGTACGCTCTTTCTGCGCAGCTTAGACCTTGCCTTAAGCTATGAGAACGGCATTCGCATCCGACTGAGCATCGATCCGCCGGAAGTGGCTGTTTTGCCCTGGGAATTCCTCTACTGGCCGGCGCGCCATGATTTCTTAGCATCATCAGCACGTACGCCCATTGTGCGCTACATAGATCCGGCCACCGGCTTCGGCCGCATCCAGTCTCTCAATGTACGGCTACCGTTGCGCCTCTTAGTATTGGTGCCATCTGGTTCTGGCCTGAGTACAGAAGTGGAAGAAAAGGCTATTGACCAAGTCGGTAACAAATTGCCCCATCTGCTAACGGTGCACTTTATCCACGGTGAACACCTCACCCCTCGCAAAGCTGCAAGGGAAATCGCTGCCTTGCGGCCGCACATTGTCCATTTCATCGGTCATGGCCATTTCGACGGTCGCCAGAACAAAGCCATGCTCTTTTTCAACGATGAGGCAGGGAAACTGATCCCGGTCTCCAGTCAACAGATGCGGCAAATGGTGCAGAATACCCCTATCATCAAGCTGGTGGTATTGAATGCATGTGAGGGGGGCAGCCTTTCCAGCGGCCAGGCATACATTGGCCTGGCCCCGGCGCTGATCCGCGCCGGCGTGCCAGCAGTAGTTGCCATGCAGTTCAGTATCCGGGACGATATGGCTATCGCTTTCACCCAGGATTTTTACGGTGCTCTGTTGGCAGGGGATTACGTTGGCCAGGTAGATGCGGCCGTCGCCGTAGCGCGCAGCCGCAGCATGCTGTTAGACCCAGATGACCGGGGCTTCGGCACACCTGTGCTGTTTCTGCGCGCTGCTGACGGTGTC
This sequence comes from Anaerolineae bacterium, assembly GCA_015486895.1. Taxonomy (GTDB): domain Bacteria; phylum Chloroflexota; class Anaerolineae; order JAADDB01; family JAADDB01; genus S014-12. The sequence goes on along the minus strand of WFQT01000420.1, from coordinate 9,253 downwards.
ATCTTCCGAGCCGTCACGGCACGTCAATATTCGCCCCCACCACCGGAAAGTGCCCTCCAACCCCGGTCGTTGCGAGTCGCCGATTGCCAAACGCTGCAAAAGCTCTTGGCTATTCACCGGCGCAATTTGCATACGCTGGCCGTGCAAAAAGAATACCACTTTCCAGATACACCTTTACACGTGGAAGCAGAGATCGAGCATGAACAATTAGAAATTGTGTCTGTCCAACAGCGGATGAAAGAAGTCAATTGCTGAAGCAGTCGCCATGAGCGATAGCTCACCGCATAACGATGAAAATAAAAACGCTGATTGCGCTGATCTTACAGATTAACGCAGATGATTTTTTAGGAATCTGCGGAAATCAGTGTTCATCTGCATCATCGGCATCCTATTTTCGGAACAGGCACAAAGAAATGAGCAACCAGAACCGTGATATATTATATTATTACCCAGCAAAAACTACGTCAACCGCGAGGATTTTGCTGCTTAGTCAGACCTTTTGGTAGAACGTCTAGGCCACAGATTGACGCGGATACATACTGATTTTGTTGTTTTTTTCTGTGATTATCTGTGAAAATCCGTGTCCAATTTCTATCCCCTGGGATAGACTGCTTGCTACATTAACTGCGGCTTGCTGCGCTATGAAGAAGCCCTCGCCCTTTCCTCGCGGCACTGCCCGGGGTCAGGATGAGGGCTTTTTCTGCAAACCTTGATAACGTTTACCGGCTCAATTTGGAGCGGCCATAGGCTAAGACCCCCAACAAGCCAGAACCTAGCAACAGCAACGTTGCCGGTTCCGGAATCGGTACCGGAGTTGCCGTTGGGCTTGGAGTCGGTGTACCAGCAGCCATTGTCGGTGTCGGTGTCATGCCGGCAAAAGCAGGCATGACAACAAGAGCTAAAAGCACCATGACCAATAATGAGCTAAACAATATTTTGCGCATAAGAATTCCTCCCCTTTTCACCAAGTTTGGTTGGCCGAAGTTGATGCTCCGGCCAACCACTCACTGTATTTTACCACTGTGTCGCCATGGGCATAAAAACGTGATACGACTGCCCATGGAACAGATTAGCCTCAGCACCGACCACCTGAACCGGCCCGTGTAACGCCGTCTTACCACCAAATTCCACGTCTTCTAACCAATACCAGTAAGTCACTCCTGCCCGGACTGTCATGTCGGTGAAGGTGTAATTGTGGCCAACGACACTTTGCCCTTGGCCGGGGATGAGCGATCCATTGATCTTCACCGCCGCCGTCGGGTCGTTCACCGTTGCCCTGTAGATGTTGAAACCCCAGTTGTCGAACTCGGCAGTAGTCGTCCAACGCAGTAAAACATCTCCAAGCCTTCCCTCCGCCGTGAAAGAGCTCAATGTCACCGCTGTCGGTGGCGCTATTGAATATAGAGCCTGGGCGCTAACAGGAGCGGCCGTTTGACCATCCGCTGACTGAGCGCCGCTGATGGTAGCAGTGTTCGTGGTGTGCTCCTGGGCAGCGTCGGCATGCAACGTCACTTGCACGGTAATGCTATTGCCCACAGCTAATGGGCTGCCGGCCCCCAAGTTATTCCATGTGAGTGTACCACCGTTCGTGCTATCCGGGGCTGGATTTGCCGAAATGAAGGAGGCTACATTGTTGTCAAAGACATCGGACAAAGGCACAATGCTCAACGGCAACTCACCGCTGTTGGTGATCACGATGGTAAAGGTGAAATTATCGCCTACCTCAATGGCGCCATCGGCAGGATCGGTTAACTCTTTGTGAACCGTCACTGCCGGCCGTGCGTAACCCCAGAAGCCAAAGTAAGTGTGACCTACTTGGTTTGGCGTGGTCAAAGAGACACTTTGGGTGGTGGCGGTTGTAGGCGTCGCGCCAGACGGCAGAGCAGTATCGTTCGGATCGACCTTCACGCAGTAATCGCCGAGGACCAAGTTGAGAAACGAGAAACTTCCATCAGCAGCACTGGCTACGCAAGCTAACGTTGTATCGGGCGCTGCTGCCTTACAAAGGCAAACATTGACGCCCGGCAAAGGTGTCTCGCCGCTATCGAAGTTGCCATTCTGATCTGCATCGCCAAAGACCGCGCCGGCAATACTCGCCAGCGGCTGGTAGCCGAAGTCTGCATCCAGATAAAGGCCATCAGCAGGTAACGCTACTTGGCGCGGGCTTGTGCCGCCGGTAAGCTGGTAGCCGAGCAGCACGTTATTAACGTCTGTCACAACAACGCAATATTGCTCCGGAGTCGCCAGATTATCGAAAACGTAATGGCCGTTAACATCTGTCGTTGTCGTAGTCACTAAGGTATCATCAGCAGTGTTGCAGGCCATATCTGCCCCGGCGGTATTCAGCGACAAGGTTACATTGGCGATACCCAATTCACCCGCGTCCTGGATGCCGTTTCCATTGTCATCAGACCAAACCGTGTCGCCAATGATACCGAGGTGATAGGCGCTGTGCAACAACACTGATGCTTCTGCCGTTACCGAAGGTGTTCCCGGGTCGGTATCAGCAATGACAGCCGTGTTTGTGATCACAAAACCGTCCGGCAAGGCGGCAACACTGCGTAGTTGCATATTAACAGTGTCGCTGCTACCCGGCAGGAGATCACCCAATGACCAGGTTACCATGTTCGTAGCGCTATCAAAGGTGCCATTGCTCCCCACGTAGGCCATGTACTCGGGGACCACGTCTGTTACGATAACAGAAGGTGCGATCTCATTGCCGTTGACACCGTAAGTGATCGTGTACGAAATGACATCACCAGCATTCGTTTCGGATGGTGTTGCCTCCTTTTGCAAAGTAAGAGTGTGATCGGCGAAAACATGATTCACAGCCGTTGCTGTTGCGGATTGGCCGCTATTCTCACTCAAGCGCGCCGTATTGGTAATGGTCAGGCCATTGGCCAATAGCGGTTCTACGGCCCCAACCCAGGCCACCGTGCCACTGTCTCCCGGCTGGCCCTCACCTAACGACCACTGGACCACACCACCGCTTTCAGCACCACCATTGTCGGCGCTAACAAAAGAAACATGTGCCGGCACGGTGTCCGTCAGAATGAGATTGTGGGCGTAAGCATTGCCGTTGACCTGCCAGCTCAACGTGTAAGTGATATTCTTCCCAGCCGGCACTGGTTCTGGCGCACCGACTTTGCTCAGGGCTAACTCCACGGTTGCTACGACATCGGTCGTGTCTGTGGCACTGTTATTGGCTGGATCGTCGCCAAAAGTGGGCGTGCTGATGACGGCGCTATTGACAATCGTTGTCGTACCCGGCTCAAAAACCGGAGCCAACTGTGTCGTAATGACAATATTACCTTCCGTTCCCGCCGGCAGATTTCCCAAATCGCAAACCAAATTGCTGCCGGTCAAGGTGCAATTACCTTGATCTGACTGCCAGCTTTGCGCTGTCACCTGTGCCGGCAACGTATCCGTAACAATCACGTCCGTGGCTAAGCCTAAGCCGGTGTTCGCATAATGCACCGTGTCTGTGAGAATATTACCTGGCGATGCGGTGCTGACATGATCTGTCTTGCTGATAGTTAGCTCCGGTGGCGGCAACTGCGTCATAAAGATACCGCCCGCCCAGGCGCCAGATTGGCCAGCCGGCCACTCAGATGGGCTCCTCTGCGGTGGCGACTCTAACTGGAAAGCGACCCAGGTCGCGTTGGCCGGCACGGTCACAGTCATATTTACTACTGACCATTCAGCGCCTAAGTACCCGCCGCTATAAGCAGTTAAAGGAGCCTGCGTGGAGGGAAAGCAGGGAGGTGACATGGCAAAGAGGTTGTGACCGATGCGCACGCCACCGTTGACCCCGTGGCTATCCGGATAGGTGTCAAAGAGATTGTCGGGAGGGGTACCGGTGCCGCTGACCTGCCATACGCCCATGGGCCGGCAAACTCCATAGAGCAGCGCCATATGATCGGCGCCGGCGAAGTTGACGGCGAGATTCACGTCGTGATCCTGGGGCATAGGCTGGACATTAAAGACATGCACAGCGCTGTGAGAGCCGCCATCAAAGTCCTCCGCAGCAGCCCACCAAATGTAATCAGAACCATAATACGGCTGAATGGAGACTGGGTGAGCACATGCTCCGGTGTCGTAGATTACAATGATGGAGACACCATTACGCTGTGGATCACCGTTGGGATTTACCGCCGTCACGGGCAGCGGATACCACTCACTGATGTCGTACGTTTGCTGTCCCTCCGTCACCAAGTTAGCGCCATTGGGGCCAATGTCCGCCAGCCATTGGTACCAGGGAGAGCGCACAGTAGAGATGGTGCTGTAGTCAGTTTTGGTACCTTCCACAGTAAAACCGTTGACAATCAAGTTGTTCGTGTCTGGGTTTCCGGGGTCATCGGTATCATTGACGCCTTCCCATACTAACCAGGCATCCACTACGGGGCCGGGTACGTTTAGGGTCACCGAACCGTGACCATCCCACATGGGAATGCCACTGACAATGTAATCGTAGCATCCCTCCTTTGGATAACCAGTCATCATGGGGAAAACATTGCTATCTGCTCGCGCAGGTAGCGCACCCCCAGCGGAAAACAACAACAAAAAGAAAAGTAAAACCACCACGAATTGCATCTTTGAACGACGACTGAACATAGGTTTTCTCCTTTCGTCCATGATGCCAACGTCCAATAACAGCTAAGCTAAAGGGCCAGGATTATACACTTCGGTATGGTTCATTTTGTGACCTTTTTTCCTTGACAAATCAGGATAGTTCCTCTTCCTAATCATTGTAGTTCGTACTGCGTGTTGCGTCAACATCCGCCGTTCGAACGGGCATTTATCTACGGCGTTAGCAATACGGAATACACGCGACGCTTTGGCGGCTCTGCGTAAATCTTCGTCCAGTGTACAAGAACTTCAATGGTAAGGTGCTAATGTAACTGTTGGCAAAAATGATGTACTCAACCTCAACACGTTTGGGAGCTGCAAAGCAGGGTCACCTAACACAAGGTAAGTGTCGATCAGAAAGGAATATTGATCTGTTTTGGACAAGAGATTCAGCTCCCCGGCCAAAGTCAATGGTCCAATTGTTCTCGTTCCTTCGTTAAACAATGCTTGATAAAACCCTTGCTGCAAAAAGCGGTGGCCGCTGGCCAAGGCTAATCCGGTGGAAGACCAGCTTCCCACCGTGCCGCCGCCCTGATGTGTTAATAACGCTCCGTCTATAGCTGGGTGTTCCGGGTGCTGGAAAAAACCAGTAAAGCAGGTCATTGCCAACAGAAAAGGCAGCCGATCGCCGTTATGCAAAGCAGGTATGTCGTTTAAGTGGAAAGCATTCTCTTCCATCCATTGCCAATAAGAGCTGTGTCCCACATAATTGATTATGAAGCTGCCCTGATTCCATACCCCGTGAACGTCCTCGCGGAAACGATCTACATTCGCCACATGGCCGGGCAAGCTACTCGTTGGCGGCCACGGATCGTAATATAACCGTTGTACTGCAAAAGCAAGCGGGATTTGCTCCCCCGCAGAAAGCTCGACGTGGGCAACAAAATCGCCTGCTCTATCCTCGTTGCCGGCTGCGTCTCGGAAATTATCGGCGACAAAGGTGATGCGACGTTGCCACCATGCCGGGTCCGGATTAGCTTCGTAGCGGATGATCTTAGCTACAACAGTGTGCAATTCGGACTCATTAGCCACCGGTAACCGTCCCAGGAAAAAATCCGGCAAGTTATCATCACCGCTGACCGCTGCCAACTGGTTATCGCTGGCCGTTTCGCCTAACCAGGGATCCACATCTGCTAAGTATGGTGGCAATATATTTGACGGATGCCAACCGTAATAGTCGCGGTAATCGTAGCTGCCATCGCCTACTAAGAGAGCATATTGCAACACTGGTGCTTGCCAAAGGTGATAAGCCGTGGCCAGGAAAAAGCGCAGTGCCTGGGGATCTACCCGGCCGAAGCTAAACTCGTCGTAAACGTCTTGTAAGTCTACCATCTGCACCCGTAGGCCGCAAGCTGATCGCCATTGCCAAAGGGGCAACAAGGTTGACCAGAACCGCCGTGGTGCGATCATCAAATAATCTGCCTGGTTGCTTGCCTCTGCCAAATGTGACGGCGTGTCCAGGACTACCGAAAGTGGCTTTTGGTACTCGCTGCAAGGCCAGAGTTCGTAAATCGTTGCCTGCATCGTCTCATCAGTAAAGCGGAATTGCTTCACCTTGGCATCCCAATACCCGTGCAAGAGTAACTGTGATGCTTCCGGCGAGGTCACGTCCCAGAGACAAACGGGAGCAGAAACGCCATGGATCTGAAAGTACCGTTTCCCGGCATTACTTTGCCAGGTGAGTCGATTCTTGTGAGCTTGCAAAACAGCTCGATAGCCCACACTGAAGCGGTCAAAATAAACGCCATCCGGTGGATTACCGCGGTCGGCACTTCGCAAGCGCAAGACGTTACCCTCGCGGTGCAAAGTATTAGCCGGCAATGCCACAGAGAAGTGAGCGTCTTGCTGCCCCGTCCAACTCTCGTCCTCTAAATCGTAGCCGTTAAGCGTTACCTGCAGGTCGTGGGGGGAATCGGTATAGCCTGTAAACCAAACCTCCAGCGTCTGTCGATGCTTCCAGGCCGCCAAATCTGGTAAGTTGAAAGTGAAAGTTTGTGCCGGGTAGGGTGGGAACTCTAGAGAGCGCAAGTCAACAGCGAACCAATGATCGCCATCTGGTCCCGGCCACTGGCTGTCGTAAATTTTCTTCTCTTCCCAGGTGAACGTCTGCCGAGCTGAGTCTACCGTTGTTCCTTCGTTAGGCTCCACATCACGAGTTCCCATGCGCAAGCCGTTTTTATCGCCCACGACCAACCAATACACGTCGGCGGCCTGGTAGCGGCTTGGCTGAGGATGTGCATAGAAGCGGAAAGCGTCCCCGGCGTCCAACCGTCCATCCTGCTGGTTCATACCCCAAATGGCGATTTGCTGGTCACCGTGCCAGAGTTGCACACGGGCTGGGTTGATTGTCCCGATATCCCAGCCGGCAGCCTGCAAATCAGAGCCGGTCAATTGATAGAGGCCAGTATGGTCAATGGTTAAGCGCAAGCTACCCGGCTGCTGTGCCCAGTGATTGATCTGTAGTTGCCGCAAATCATTTGGCCAGGGGCCCCGGTCATTTGGCACAGTCACTCCACCGCCATTCAGGAGATAGTGCGAGAGGGTTCTCCCCCACACATCTGTGGCTGAGGTGCCCTCCCTGCCACGCACACACAATGACACTTCCACCCGCCGGGCGACTTGCCATGTTCGTTTGCCGGCATTCCAATAAGCCGGTTGGACCACTAACCGCCCTAGGTGGTAACCACGCAAATAGCCGACATCTTCTACTACTGCCCACGGAGTCTGCGCCAAAACTGCATGGCTAGCGGCCGCTGAGGGCACCGCTATAGGGGACGGCCATCCCTTCAATTGTTGCTGGTCTTCCCCCCGGGCAATTAACTGCACGGTGGCACCCTGCGGCAAGAAGAGTAAGCGCTGCCAGCCTGGCAGCTTATATCCCTGTCGCGTCGTAATGCGGGTCATACCTGCAAATGTTGTTAAAGTGCCAGCCTCGGAAGGAGAGGCCAATAATGCTCTCCAGGCTTCATCGGGCAGTGTGAACTGGGAATTATAACGGTGCCCCTTTGCCGGCGATGCAGAGACAGCGGGTAAAATGATGGTAAACAAGAAGAGTAGCAAAACTAGCCCTTTACCCCATCGCAGTCCTCGCCGTTTTTTGCTTGACTCTAAGCATGCCTCCCAGATAGTCAACACCAAAGATTTCATATTCGTTCTATTATTCAGTCCCTTGCCGGTCTCGGCACCACAAAGGACGAAAACTCCGTCATGCGGCGAGATCAAGATTCAACGCCAGGATACAAGGCAGCGAAGGCGCCAAGGAAACACTTCACGCTCCCTCGCTCTCTATTTTTTGAGGTAGGTACGTAATTCTACGTTCGCCCCGCAAGGTGACCGCAAGGGTCACTCCTGCCTGCTCAGTGAATTATTTCAAGTATAGCAGGAAAAGAAGTGGTTGTCAACGGCGATTTGCGTCAGTCTGATGATATTTTATTCACACCATGCCGTCCGCAATAGAACCTGGCCAGCTTTATCCACCAGTAGGACGGACTATCTGGAAACCAGGACGATAAGGGACGATTACTTCTTGATAGTCTTCAACATATTGTTGAAGCTCAGCGGTGATCTTTCTCCATCCCCGGCTGTCCAAAAGAGCATAGAGATAGCGGTAGTCATTGGCCACCAAGCCGATCATTTGGTCTGGTTCCTCGCCGTACGCTGTAACCCAGATCTCATAAATGGAGAGGCCATGGGATTGGAGCCAAGGGAAGAATTTGAGAGTGGCAAATTGATAGTAGCGCTCTTCTTTTTCCTCATCCATATCCTGATTCCGGTTGAAGAAGATCACTAACTTAGCCTGTGTTTTAGCAGATTCGCCCATTGTGCCTCAGTAAAGCTAATAATTCTACCGTTCAGGTACTAAGCGATTGTCTGGAACAATTCCACAGGAACCTTGACGCACGCTGCTCTGCCCGCCGCGAAACAACGCTCAGCTACTACGAATGACCAAAATAGGCTTCTAACGCCTGAGCAGTGGCCGGTGGTACCATGTTCTGGACATTCCCACCCACCCCCGCTACCTCTTTAACGATGGTAGAGCTGAGGAAAACCCACTCTTGATCAGCCATCAAGCAAACCATTTCCACATCTGAGGCCAAAGCTCGGTTTGTCAGCGCCATTTGTAGCTCCCACTCAAAATCGGAAACGGCCCGCAAGCCGCGCACCAACGTGTCAGCGCCAATAGCATGAGCAAAATCCACGGTCAAACCACCGTAAGTCATCACACGCACGTTGGGAAGATGCATTACTGCCTGCTTTGCCAGAGCTTCCCGCTCTTCTGGGGAGAAAAGAACGTTTTTCATCTTCTGGTTATTGAAAATGCCCAGCACGACCTCGTCGAAAAGGGCTGCTGCCCTCGTCGCGATGTCAATATGTCCATTGTGAATGGGGTCAAAAGTCCCTGGGTAAAGTGCTATCGTCATTGTTCCACACTCAACTGAACTCGCTGCTTTCCTGCCAGAACAACTGCACTCGTTCCGCTAAGGCTTGATGTTCCGGCAATTGTAAATCGCCATCTGCCGTCAACAGATTCTCGGTGGCTTCCCTAGCCTCTGTTAATGTCTGGGTATCACTTAAACGTGCCATCTTCAAGAAGGGCATACCGCTTTGGCGCACGCCTAAGAAG
>WFQT01000419.1 GCA_015486895.1 Anaerolineae bacterium | reverse complement strand
GGTCCAACCCGCGCTTCCAATCTACAGTACAGAAAGGGCAATTCCCTTTCTCGGGTAGCATCCAAGTGGTGATTTCCTCGATCGTCAAGCTCTCCCTTCGCTGAACAATAAAGGCCTTCAACAAGCAGTGCTCGTCCGGCCCTAAATGCTCCCACAAATGATGAACAGCGCGGTCCCGGGCACTGAAAAGCGTGTTTTTGGCCCGCCGTAGAATATCCATCGTAACCTCTGAAATCTCCGGCCGGTGGGCCATCTGCCTCACAATGTTGTAACAGAGCACCTGGGTCAAATAAGGGCTTCCCTGGGTCAGCCGGAAGATTTCAGCCACTACCTCCGGCCGATAGGAAAAATCGGAGTGCATGGGTTGGGTGATCATCCTATGAATTGCGTCTTCCCCCAGATAGTCCAGATAGATGCTCGTACCGTCCAACAACGCACGCAAAGGATGATGAGAGGGTAAACGGGTAATCTCTGCCGCCTGAAATGTCAATACCCAGCTCACCCGTTCATGCCGCCATATGAGGTCGCGTAGCGAAGCATAAAATGTCGGTGCTGGTTTCAACGACAATGCAGGATACAACAGGTACGTGAACTCATCCCAAAGGACCAGTAAACGACGTTGGTGGCGTTCTAATGATTTCTCCGCTGCGCTTAAGAAACGATCGAAAGCACCCCACGGATCCCTCTGGAACGACTTCTCGCGCACGTTAGGCAAGGTAGGAATGGTATCGCGCAAGCCTGGGTGCTTCTGCCAGGCAGATTGAATTTCCTGGGCCAGAGCGTAAAAAATCCCTCCTGCGGATGTATTATCATGTAATCTCTGGGTATTCATATAAACAGAAAGATAAGTGCTTCCCGGCAAAGCATGTTCGTGTAAATGAAGCAAGAAGGAACTCTTTCCCACCCGGCGCTGCCCTTGCAGCAACAACAACTGTCCCCCTGAAGCCATCCAGAGGTCCTGACGTAATTGGTCAATTTCGCGCTCACGGCCGAAGAACATCGCCGGGGAACGGACCGGCTGACGAGAGTACGGATTCCGCATCTCCAAGCGGCTCCCTTCACTGAAAAGCAATTCACCCGGCAAGATGTCATCTGCCTCTACCGTTGTCACTCCTTGCTGGTGCAATAGCGCCTGCTGTGCAGCTTCCACCACAGCGTGGGACTGAGCTTTCACCGAAAACGATATCCGAGCCGAATGCGAGCGAGTCGTCGTGGCGTGAACTTCCGTGACTTCCAAACCAACGTCATAAAGAGGGCGCAGTAGACTACCCAACAATCCTTGATAGTCATGAGCAAAAACAGTGAGCCGGCTCTGCACGCCTGTATGTTGAGGCATGTGCCAGCGGAGAGACACTATCTCCCCCGGCGTCTGCCTGCCGATCTGGCAATCCGCCGTGTGCACCCGCACTTGCGTATACCCTCGCCGCTCTTTAACATAGCCAACGATCTCATCCTGCGGGGTCGGCTGACAGCAAAGAGCCAGAGAGACACGGCGATTAGCGGTCAAAGCCGGCTCTCCATCCTGAAATACAATGTAGCGGGATAGAGACCGAGCCACAAACCTTTGCACGATCCCGTCGGCGCTGAGGCGACCATCCACAAGGGCACTCAGGAGCTCATCAACAGTGAGATGCTTGATCTCTGCCAGTCGCTTCAGCTCCTCTTCCAACCGGTGCTTCGGAATCACCACATGATAGTGTTGTTGCACTGGGCGCAACGCTTTCTCCAACAGGTGCCGCCCTCGCTCTGCACGGCTGCTTTGCCGATTCAGCCAGGCCTGGATGCGAGAACGCGCTTTGCGGGTCTTCGCAGCAGCCAGCCACTGCCCATTGATCGCCTGTGGCATCCTGCCGAAATGGAGTTCGACAACGTCCCCATTATGTAACAGCGAGTCGGGTGATTTGCCCATACCGTTGACCCGCCAGCTATCGGTGTGGGCAGCCAACCTGCTGTGCACCCAGTAAGCGTAATCTACTAATGTGCTTTCCCGGGGCAACACTACTACTTCTCCTAAAGGGCTAAAAACGTAGATAGAGTCCTCTTTTCCGCCACCTTGATGGGAACGGAAGACTCCTAAAGCTGCTTCTCTCCGATTCCACCAACAATTTGCCCAGGCTTTACTCTGCAAATGCTGACCATGATAGGCTAACACGCCGAACCGATTGACCTGTCGCATGGTCTGGCTGACAATGGAGACATCCACAAGATTGGCCTCTCGTCGATGATTCAGGAGCGGTACCTGTACCTGCGTCCTGATAGCCCGGTAGCCGTTGACACGAGAGCGTGTAACGTTGTCCCGGATCTCAGAGATAGCCGGCCAATGCAAGTGCACCGCACCTAGTACCCGATAGCACGCTTCGTCACTTTCCGTTACCACCTCAACGCTCGGCACGGTGAAGTTAGGCAATTCCTCCTGAGGGAAACGCAGAACAGCAGTAAAGCTACGTTCATGCACTAGCACCTCCGCTGCAATGCCCTGACGTTGCAAGAGTGCTCTCAAGTCCCGCACGAACACCTGCGCTACCGCTTGACGGAGTGCAGCACCCCGCTGATACCGCCGTTGCACATGACGATAACGTGCCGGCTCTAATGTCTCTATAGCCTGATGGATCACTTCCACCGCCTCCGGCCACAGGCCAAACATATTCAAAAGAGGGTAAAAGACGTGCTGTCCCTCCAGCGCCCGGCGCTTAGAATCAGGCTCTTGCCTCATCCCGTCCAGATAATTCGCCAACGGCAATATCAAGGCCTCCCATGACTCGTAGGCAGTGCGGAAGAAAAGCGCCAGGCGGCGGTAATGATCGGTGATTCGATAACCCTCGCGGCCGGGCGGGTTTAACTCGGAAAAGCGGTTGAGAATAGCGAGAACATCCAGGCCGAACTCCCGAAGCACTTTCTCTTCCGGCAACACGCCTGCCGCCCAACTACTATGCAGCCAGGCAACAATGCGCAGCGTCACTGGAACATTCCACGATTCCAGAATCGTCAGTACCCGTTGTAAATGAGGCAAGCGATGCCGGCTATAGGTGCGGGCCAACTCCTCCGCCCGCGCCAAAGCAGCGGCATCAAGTCCCTTTTGTCCAGAAATACGGGGGGCAGAGAACATTTTCACCTCCGAGCAAACCAACAGAAGCGTCACCTTACGAGATTAGCGACACTCAATATTACCAACAAGTATAACACAATAACACATTTTAGACAAACTCACCCACAGCTAAACAACATAACTATGTTAAAAAATAATAATTTATTGATTTAGGTATTGACAAAAGGAAATATTCCTATTATAATACAAGATAGGTGGGTTGCATTGCATCGTTGTCAAGTAGCGACAGGTATAGAAGGGAGCTTGATCATGTTATGGTACAAACGTGTACCGGACAACCATCGCTTAGTGGTCAGGGCGCTCACATCAAACAAGGTAACTAAACTGTTGTTGCCCGGTATTCACCCGGTCCCTCCGAGTCAGGTAGCCACGGAGCTTATCTTCATCGGCCTACAACGAATGCACCTTAAAGTTAGAGGGCACACATTAGATCGGCAAAGTGTCATCGTCTCCACAGTTGTCCCCTTCCGGCTGCAGCCCCGAAAAACTAAACTAACGCTGCGGTCGCAAATTTACACCCTCATGGCCGATGACCCTCAAGCCTTGATGAGCAAGTGGGTACGCACAGTAATTGGAAAAATACTTTTGCAGATGGATGCACAAGAACTGAGCACAAAAAAGGGCTTGGAACAACTGGAGAAACTGTTTCAAGAACGGATGAAAGAGCAAGTTGAGGGTACCGGCTTTATGCTAGAAGCTAAGCCAATGATTTCTGACCTGGCATTAGAGCCGAAAACGGAAGACCTACAAAATGTAATGAATATTACCAAGGGGGAAGATCCCATGGCAGTAATTGCCGCGCTCGCCGCCGCCAACAATGGCAGTGGCGACAATCGCGACCTCATGACGCTACTCATGTTTCTAATAGCGCGCTCGCAAAATAACAACAACGACAAAATGTTTGGGCGGCGAGCGTCAATATAGTGAAAGATAGCACGTCCCGCCGGGTTCCACAAAGGATGATAATAATCCCACGGGCAGGGTAGGACAGTGCCTTGCGCCTCACGG
>WFQT01000418.1 GCA_015486895.1 Anaerolineae bacterium | reverse complement strand
ACCCACCACCAGGTTGAAATGCACCCATGTACTCGGTAGTGTATCCTAGTATAGAAAATTAAGAGGACATGAGGTATCCTTCTGTACACATTTCACTCCAGGAGGATGCTCATGTCGAGCCGCACTTTAGCTACGAAGCTGGCCCGTGTCAAGCCAGGGACCCTGTTCGTGGGGGTGGATCTGGGGCTGGATCGCAACGTTGCCGTGATGCTGACGGAGCGTGCGAAGCCGCTAGCCCGATTTGGGTTTCCCAACGATCGGGATGGGTACGATTACTTCTACCGGCGTCTGGAAGCGTTGCAGGAGCGCCAGCAGGCTCCTGCTGTGTGGGTCGGTATGGAGCCGACCCACTACTTCTGGAAGTGGCTGGCGGCCGATATGGAGCGGCGACGGCCCGAGTACCGGTATCGCCTGGTGAACCCGTACACGGTGAAGAAGAGCCGTGAGGGCGACCAGTTGGATCGATCCAAGGATGACAATCGAGACGCCTTCACTATTGGCGATCTGCTGCGCACCGGCAAGTATACGGAGACACGGTTGTTGCACGGCGGGTATGCTGAACTGCGACAGTATGTGACCCTGTACACTCGTCTGCAACGCGACATGCGGCGTCAGAAGACCCTCATCCGCAACATTGCCGGGCAGTTGTTTCCAGAGCTCACCCGCACGTTCAAGAGCCTTACCGGTGAGACGGCGTTGGCTCTCTTGCGTCACCATGCCGCTGCGGCTGTGATCAGAAGGATGTCCCAAGAGCTCTTCATCGCCAGTGTGCGGGTGGACTTTCAAGGGTGCCGATTGCAGGTTGCCAAGTTGCGCCGCACCTATGCGCTGGCCCAGCGGTCCGTAGGGCTCCAGGATGGCGCAGAGGCGCTGCAATTGGCCCTCCGGACCCACATCGAAACGTGGAACATCTTGCAACAACAGTTGGAAGAGGTGCGCACGGCCTTGGTGGACCTCTTCCTTTCCCTGCCGGAATCCGATTTCCTGTTGTCTGTGCATGGGCTGGGGGTCATGACCGCCGCCATCATCCTGTCCGAGATCGGTGATCCCAGCCATTACACCCATGGGGGGCAACTGATCAAGCTGGCCGGCACCCAACCGGTCCCCAGCACCTCGGGGCGGAAGACACACAGCAGGACACCCATGTCCCGCAAGGGGCGCCCACGGTTGCGCACGGCCTTGTTCTTCGCCGTCATGCGCCTGGTGCAAGGAGACGAGGCCTTCCGCTGTCAGTACCTGCACCTGCAGAGGCGGGAGAAGAACCCGCTCACCAAGATGCAAGCACTGGGGGTTTTGGTGAACAAACTGTTGCGTATCCTATGGGCTTTGATGCGTCACCACACGCTCTATCGCCCGGACTTCTCGCAGACGATCTAGGGCCAGGAGCGTGACAAGGTCGCACTTCTGAGTCAAGCCTGCGGAATCGTTCGCTCGGCGGTGGGGAGACGCCGTTGATATTCCTTGAGGCGCGCACTGCGACCTCGTCGAAAAGCTTGGCGCCCCCGCCGCCTGGCGCACATCGAATGAAGTATGTTGAGGGCCCAGGGCACCTCGGATGCACTAGGTTGAGCCCAGGAACATCGGCACGGGGCATACTCCTCCATCCGCCGAGGGGACGCCAACGCCTGGCTTGATGGGATGTTGCGCACCACAGATGTCCCTATGTGGCCCTGTTCGGAAGACGCCTGGAACAGGGTCCTATTCAGAGCACCTTGTGAACGTACAGTGGGATACTTGCCTTATTCTCTATAGCTCACATTCCGCACCCTGATGTGGCAAAATGGAGGATTTTTCGGTAGACTTGGAGTATGGACAAATCATCTTTTGAAACCAAACGTATCGATCATCTTGGCATTGTCGCAGGCATTTGTCACGAAATTGGATTGATAGAGGCCATCGACCAAGCCGTTGGTCCAAGCCACCGGAAAGTAAGTAACGGTGCAGCCGTGCAGGCCATGGTTCTGAATGCGTTGGGCTTTTCAGGCCGGGCGCTCTACCTGATGCCGCAATACATGGCTAACAAACCTGTCGATCTGCTCATCGCCCCTGGTCTGCAAGCTGAGGATTTCAATGATGACACCCTCGGACGCAGTCTGGATCAGCTCTTTGAAGCGGGGGTTACCGAGGTGTTTGCTCAAGTCGCCAGCCGAGCCTTGGAGGTGTACGGCATCGAGCATCGGTTTTACCATCTGGATAGCAGTTCATTTCATCTGCACGGCCAATACCTGACCGATGTTCCCGAAGAAGCCATTGAGATCACCTATGGCTATTCCAAAGATCATCGGCCCGATCTGAAACAAGTGGTAGTGAATTTGATTACCGGCCATCGCTCGGCGTTGCCTGTATGGATGGAGGCATTGAGCGGCAACGAAAGCGACAAAGCAAGCTTTCCAAAGACGATTCAGGCCTTTCGCCGGCAAATGAAGGCGGCTGAGGACTGCATCTTTGTGATGGACAGCGCCATTTACAGTGCTGAGAATCTGCAAAGTTTGGGAAGCGCGCGCTGGTTAACGCGGGTTCCAGAGACTTTGGCGGAGGCTAAACAGCTGATTGCCGAAACCGATGCGGGAGAGATGGTCGTGCTGTCGGAGGGCTATGCCGGGTACGAAGTGCGCAGCACCTATGGGGGCGTCGAGCAGCGCTGGCTGGTGGTTCACTCAACAAAGGCAGCGAAGCGAAAAGAGAAAACCCTGGAGCGTCGAATCGAAAAGGAAAAGAAAGACGCCGAGAAAGCCTGGCGACGGCTCCGGAAGCAGGTTTTCAACTGTGCGGAGGATGCCGAGGCGGCGTTGGCCGAAACCCAAAGGAAGTGGAGATACCACCAGCTGATGGCCGGACCGAGGCCGATCACCGGATATTCTGGTCGAGGACGGCCCCGGCA
>WFQT01000417.1 GCA_015486895.1 Anaerolineae bacterium | reverse complement strand
CCATAGGTTAGGCTTACAATTTGGGGCTATAGATGTCATTCGCACCCCATCTGGAAAATATGTTTTTCTAGAAATCAACCCTAATGGTCAATTTCTATGGCTAGAGAGCAAGGCTTCGCTACCTCTCTCGGATGCCATGGCTCGCTTATTAAGTGGTCTAGCGCCAGCATTGGCGTAATCTTAGACAGAAAGGAGGTGAGTAAGATGGCAAAGCAGGTAAATCAGTCTCCTGAGGTGCGTGAACCCTTCTTGTTCAGGTATTTGGAACCAGCCGAAAAGGCACCAGATGGGCGCATATTGAATACCTTGTCGCCTGAGGACAAGCCGCGGCCGCCAGAACCGACCAAGAAGACGCCTTGGGGTGACTAAAGCCTTATTGGTGGGGGGACATATGTCTCCCCACCAATATTCAGCAAGTCTCGCGGGCTAACCACGGCTGCACCTGACCTCGCTTCGCTCGGAGGGTAAGCGGTGCGATTTGCCTGCGATGGTACTGGTTAGCAGTGGTTCTGAGCCAGCGCCGCTTGGCAGGTGAGCCACACGTTGGCCTGCTTAATCGTGGGCTGGTATAATCCGGTCGGAACGCTATTGTTACCCGCATAATTGGGGAGAAACGATGAAAACACTTTTTGACGAACTGGCAGCCCTGCTCAAACAAGACGCCCGCTTTTGGGCTGATGACCAACTGCTTAAAAATCAGGTCATTGAACACGCCCTGAAACTAGACAAAGACCTCCTCAAACTGTTGCTCTCCTATCCGCGCCTGAAAGAGCATTTTTTCGCCGATGTGGACGGCGTGCTGGTCTTTGACAAGGAAAAGTTTGTCCGTTTCGTCAATAACAAAGCCTTCCTGCCCGATTCCTACACCAGTTTCAAAAACAAAATCGGTCTGATGGCCAAAGATGGCCGTTACCTGAGCGAAAGCCGCGAAGTGGTGCTGGCCTGGCCCTACAAGGACTGCGTGTTGGAAGGCGGGCAGACCAAAGAAGACCAGAAACGGGATGAGATTTTCTGGAACACGATTTTAGCCCCCGATGAGATTGACCGCCTGTTCGAGCCAAAGGTGCTCACCAATTGGAAGCGTTACGATGCTCAAGGGGAACATCCTGTTACAGAGATCAAAGATACCGACAACCTGATTATCAAAGGCAACAATCTGCTGGCGCTGCACAGCCTGAAGAAACGCTTTGCTGGGAAGGTGAAACTGACCTACATTGATCCGCCGTATAACCTTGATTCAGATAGTTTTCAGTACAACGACCGATTTAGCCATTCTACGTGGTTGACCTTTATGCGTAACAGATTGGAAATAGCCAAAGATTTAATGATGAATCTGGGACTAATATTCATACACATTGGCGATTCCGAATTACACTATCTGAAGGTTTTGGCAGATGAAGTATTTGGTAGAGATAATTTTATAGCCACAATTCCTCGTAAAACTCGAAGCGGCAAGAGTGATGTGCCCTATAAACTCTCTCAGGATTTTGACTGGATGCTAATTTATACGAAAAAGGCAATCCGTACAGATGCCCTGTTTCAAAGAACTGTGCAAAGGAAATATTACAAGTCAGATGATTATCCAGACGATGAATGGAGGCTAACGGACTTAACGACTCAAAGGACTATTGAGGAAAGGCCCAATTCTGACTTCACTTTGGTTAATCCCAGAACAGGAGAAGAGTATCCGGTAAATCCAAATAGGTGCTGGGGTATTACTAAAGACTCGGTTGATGAGTATTTAGCAAAAGGGAAAATTGTATTTCCAGGAGATTACGACTTCTTGGATATTAAACGTCCGGCTATGA
This sequence comes from Anaerolineae bacterium, assembly GCA_015486895.1. Classification (GTDB taxonomy): domain Bacteria; phylum Chloroflexota; class Anaerolineae; order JAADDB01; family JAADDB01; genus S014-12. The sequence continues at coordinate 4,583 of WFQT01000417.1, read as the reverse complement.
GAGTTTTCAAGTCTGAAGAAATCGCACAAAAAGGAGATGATTTTGATAAGGCTTACGTTTCATCTGATTTTCTAAATCAAGCAATGGATGACTTGTTGAAGCATACCACCAACAAAAAGGGTACTGATGAAATCGTAGAACTTTTTGGATACAAAGCGTTTTCCTATCCAAAAAACGAACTGCTGATGCAACGAATTATTGAGTACACCACCAGTGAAGGTGATATTGTTCTCGACTTTTTCTCCGGTTCCGGCACCACCGCCGCTGTCGCCCACAAAATGGGGCGGCAGTATATCGGTGTGGAGCAGATGGATTACATGGAAACCATCACCGTAGAGCGGCTGAAAAAGGTTGTTGCCGGAGAGCAGGGCGGCATTTCCAAAGCCGTGAATTGGCATGGCGGCGGCAGTTTCGTCTATTGTGAATTGATGCAATGGAACGGGCAATTTATCGAGCGCATTCAGGTCGCGCAGGATACAGAAACCCTGCAAACCATCTGGAAAGAAATGCAGGAAAAAGCCCACCTGAGTTACCGGCTGGACATCCGCAAATTCAACGAACACGGCGATGAGTTCGCCGACCTGAGCCTGGAAGAGCAAAAACACTTCCTGCTGGAAACACTGGACGCCAACCAGTTGTACGTCAACCTGGGCGAGATGGATGACGAAACCTATGGCGTGTGCGAAGAAGATAAACGCCTAAATAAACTGTTCTACAACCTGGGGTGAGCCATGCCGCAAACCTTGCGTGACGATTTCAATACCTTGTGGCGTTATGGGGTTATCCCAAAAGATTTGCCGGAATATACTACCCAAAACCTTAATCCGGCTTTTCCGCTGCGCCCTTACCAGCGAGAAGCTTTGGGGAGATTCTTTTACTATCTCAACGGCTTCCCGGAACGCAAATATCCAACCCAACTGCTCTTTCACATGGCGACCGGCAGTGGCAAAACGCTCATCATGGCCGCTGCCATCTTGTACCTGTACGAGCAGGGCTATCGCAACTTCATTTTCTTCGTTAACAGCACGAACATAATCGAGAAAACCCGCGAAAACTTCCTTAACCCGCTTTCATTCAAATACCTGTTCGCCGAACGGCTGAAATTCGGGGCGAAAGAAGTCCACATCCGCGAGGTGGGGAACTTTGAGTCTGCCTACGAAGACGACATCCGCGTTTTGTTCACCACTATTCAGGGCTTGCACATCCGCCTGAATGAACCGCGTGAAAACAGCCTGACTTACGAAGATTTCACCGACAAAGATATTGTGCTCATCTCCGACGAAGCCCACCACATTAACGCCCTGACCAAGCGCAAACTGACCAAAACGGAAGCAGAAGAACTGAACACGTGGGAAGCGACCGTTAACCGTATTTTCAATTCCCGTTCGAACAATATCCTGCTGGAATTTACTGCTACCGTAGAACTCGACCACCCCGCTGTCGCCGCCAAATATGCCGATAAAATCATCTACCAGTACGACCTGAAGCAGTTTCGGGAAGATGGCTACTCCAAAGAAGTCAAAGTTTTGCAAGCCGACCTGCTGCCTATCGAGCGCGCTTTGCAGGCCGTGGTGCTCAGCCAATACCGTCGCAAAGTAGCCGAAAAACACGGCATCCCCCTGAAGCCGGTTCTGCTGATGAAATCCAGCAAAATCGCCGAGTCAGAAGCGCACGCCACCGCCTTTGTTGAACGCATCGCGTCCCTGACTGGTGCGGATTTGCAAAAAATCAAGGAACAGACCCAGGCGGAAGTGATCCAAAACGCCTTTGCCTATTTCGACGCCCAGGGAATCTCGCTGGACAACCTGGCGGCTGAACTGCGCGAAGAGTTTGCGCCAAAACGCTGCCTGACCGTCAACTCCAAGTCTGATAGCGAAGAAAAGCAAATCCTGATCAATTCGCTGGAAGACTCAGATAACCAGATTCGCGTGATCTTCGCAGTGGACAAACTGAACGAAGGCTGGGATGTGCTCAATCTTTACGACATCGTGCGCTTATACAACACGCGTGACGCCAAGCGGGGCACCCCCGGCAAGACCACCATTTCCGAAGCACAGTTGATTGGGCGTGGGGCGCGTTATTTCCCCTTTCAGGTGGACGAGACACAGCCGCGTGACCGGCGCAAGTTTGATGACGACCTGGACAACGAACTGCGCATTCTGGAGGAACTGTACTACCACAGCGCGCACAACCCGCGTTACATCGACGAACTGCATACCGCCTTGGTGCAAACGGGCATTGTGCCACCTCGAAAACGGGAGATTCACCTGCGCGTCAAGGAGAGTTTCAAAGAGACAGATTTCTGGGAGAACGGCGTGATATTCGTCAACAAACGCGTTCGTACAGACCGCACGGGGATTTTCGGCTTTGCCGACATTGCCATCACACAACGGCATTCCTATCGCTTGAGAACGGGCTACGCCGCCGAGACAGCAATTCTGGAGGAAACCGAAACCCAAGCCAACGAAACCGTCACGCAGGCGTATGCGTTATACGACTTTGGCGTGCACGTTATCCGCAAAGCCCTGAACAAACTGGATTTCTACCGCTTCTCCAATCTGAAGCAATTCTTCCCCCATTTAAAATCTATAGACGAGCTTATTCGCTCAGAAGCCTACCTGAGGCAGGTTATTGTGGATATCTCCGGTACTTCGGCTCAGGTGCAGAACCTGTCGCCAGAAGACAAACTCCGCATTGCCATCGCTGTGTTGCAACAAATTAGCAAGGAAATTCAAACAGGCATGCCGGAATATGAAGGCACAAAGGTATTTGAGCCACTGGCGATCAGGTATTGCGTCAAAGACAAAATGTTGCAAATTGCTCTCAACGAAGGCAGCGATAAGGAATTTGGCGTTGGGATGAGAGAGACGTCCAACCTTGCCTTGCAATTGGACTTGAGCGACAAAGCCTGGTACGTCTACGATGAAAACTATGGCACTTCAGAGGAAAAGCACTTCGTTCGTTTTATCCACAGCGCCATACCCAAACTGAAGGAAAAGTACGCTGAGATTTACCTGCTACGGAACGCTAAGCTGTTCCAAATATACCGGTTCTCCGATGGGGCGGCGTTAGAGCCCGATTTTGTGCTTTTCGCGATAGAAAACCAAACCCGCAAGGCTATCATTTATCAGTTGTTCATTGAAGCCAAGGGCAGCCAACTCTTGGAAAAGGATAAATGGAAAGAAGAGTTTCTCCAAGAAATTGAGAGGGAAGCTAAGGTCCAAGTGCTTTTCCAAAACAAAGAATATAGTCTCATAGGTATGCCATTCTATAATGAAACTGTGAAGAAAACAGGTTTTGAGAAGAAATTCAACGAGGTACTGTTGAAATGAGGCGAGCTTTGACTCCTGTGCACATATCCACATTCCGCACCTCAAGGAGGGAGCAAATAACAATTTTGAACAGATAGGCCAAGGATCGGGGTATGGTCCGATGCACAGCCTTCAAGTTGAGCACCCGTCTGGTCACGATTTCACCATCTCGGCAGACAACCAGCAAGTCGACCCCTTAAAAAACCTGGAACACCCAACGCATGGTAGGGGTCTGCGTCTCTTTTTCCACCTGACCAGACACGCTCTACAACTTCTGCGATGTGCATCACAGCCTCTGCGTCGCCCTATGTCAGACGTTGAGGATCTCGCTAGGTTGCAACGCAGTCTCGCCATGGCCGCTGGGCTCACCGACCACCGGTGCTACCGTCTGTACAATCCTTTGCTGGTTGTTGAGGGGATACGGGGTGGAATAGGAAGATGTCCGTCTCTCCTCCGCCACTGAACCGTTAATGTGACTGCATTTCTTTCCCATACCCGGAGACACCTATGTCCACACGCATCCACGTTGCCAATGCTGCATCCGGCAAGACAGCGTACGTGCTCCGCCTGGCGGTGGAGATAGTCCGCGCAGGGTGTTTCACCCCGCGCATCGTCGTCCCTACCCGTCTGCAGGCCCGCGCCCTGCAGCGACGCTTGGCTCAGATGGGCGGCGCCCTCGGCGTGCGCACCCTTACCTTCGACGGCCTCATTGCCGAGTGCCTCGGCGCGGCCCGCACTGCCTACACCGAGCTCAGCGACCCTGTCCAGTACTGGCTCCTGCGAGCGGTCGCGGACAGCCTGGAACTGGAGCATTTCGCCACCCTCGTGGATCATTCTGGCTTTATCCAACTTCTCGAACAGCTCATCCATGAGCTCAAGGCTGGCATGATCACTTCCGACTCGTTCGCCCGCGCAGTGGACGCCCTCGCCGCAGGGCCACGGCTGCGTGAACTGGCCCGGGTTTACGCTGCCTACCAGGAGCGGCTCAGCGCCCATGGCTGGGCCGACCGCGTGGGCCTGGGCTGGCTGGCCGTGGACGCGCTGAAGACGGACCCCCACATTGCCCGCGGATGGCCCCTGCTCGCAGTGGACGGCTTTGACAACCTCACTCCCGTCCAACTAGCCCTGCTCCAGCGCCTGGCTTCCCGCGTCGAACGCTTGGTCATCACCCTCACCGACGCGGAGGACGACCCTGCCCGTGACTTCGCGTTCCGCCGCTTCCGGCGCACCCGTCGCCGCCTGGAGGCCACCCTCCGGGTCGCGGCCGAACCT
>WFQT01000416.1 GCA_015486895.1 Anaerolineae bacterium | reverse complement strand
GTACCAATACCAGCCACAAAGTGCGTAACCTGGCCTCTTGTCTGCTCCCATATTTCTAAACCGGTGGTATGATAATGCGCCAGCCAGTTAGCCGGGTTGCTGTACTGGTCTGGGTGGAAATAGCGCTCCTGCTCTGCCGCCACTCTCTCTTGCACCAGACGGATAGCGCCATCGATACCCTTTGCAGGGTCAGATTCAACTACAGTGGCACCATATATCTTCGCCAGCCGCTTCCGCTCCAAGCTAACATTCGCGGGCATGACCAATTCCACCTGATAGCCACGGGCTGCGCCGATCATCGCGTAAGCCAGCCCAGTGTTACCGCTGGTAGCGTCAATGATGATCTGACCCGGATGCAGCTCCCCACGTCGTTCCGCCTCTAAAATCATCCAGAGTGCGGGACGCGCCTTCACCGACCCGGAAGAATTAACCCACTCCGCTTTGGCCAAAAGGCGCACCAAGCTACCCTCTGGCCAAACACAGTGGGGGACAAGCATAGGCGTAACGCCAATACAGGAAAGAATCCCTTTCGCCGGTGGTACCGGACTATGTTCAGTGAAAACCGGCCACTGGACTTCAGTTATCGTGTTCTTCTTCACGGTTTACCTCTCCCCAAAAGACAATATCTATCGCTACCCGGCGACTGGAAGTCGCTGCAACGTCTGCAAAGCCTGCCTTCGCAGGCTAAATCCAGTCGCCGGAGGGCGACTTTGCAGATGTTGCCCGCAGTTTCCAACTGCCGGGCCTCCAGCAACACCCAATTGGGAGACTATTCAAACCAGTTCTCGACCACAAAGTGTGTCCCAACCGACAACCCCGAACACATAGGCTAAACTACCGTAACCTAATGGAGACAAGCAGGTCATCTGCAATCATACGAAGCGAACCCAAATCTGTGAAGCCCTGTGTTTTTCTGTGACTAAAATAAAGAAGCCAGAGTCCAGGTCTTCAATTGATCGTTGCGATCGTCATGAAACGCGATTAACTTGCCAAAAAGAGAAAACAGACGGCTACTTCAGAAAAGATAGGAAATGCGCGGATAGGCGAGCAAAGCGTCAAAGACGCTTATACTCGCTTTGTACAGGAGCAAGCAAAATATGAAACCAACAATAGGATCACCAAACCATATGTCATAACTTAAAATATATCATCTCCGGCCGAGGCTGTCAAGTAGCAGCGGAAAAGTAGTTAGAACACCACTTCATTGGCAACCAAAACAAACTTGTCATTCCGCCAAAAGTCATTATAATAGAAAAATCTGGAGCACTTGTAGCTCAGAAATGCCGAAACTCCGCCACTTTGCCCGCGGGGAGAATTTTGCTTCCGGGCATGATGGATGACATACCTGCAGTGAGACAGACATTCATGTATGTCGAACATACTATCAGGAAGAGCCGTACTCTTCCTGATTTTTTATCACAGGAGCCCGGCGAGGAGTTTACGAACAGAGATTCTCGCAAACACTTCGTGCAGTTCATGTAATTTGCTAGAGTCCGGCGAAAATGACATTTTAGGCTCAACCTAACTATCTTCACCACAGATTGCACAGATTAACACAGATTTTCCTTTGTGTTTCGACCCAAATCTGTGAAATTCTGTGTTTTTCTGTGGCAAAACAAACACATCAGAGTCTATTAATCTGTGCAATTCGTAGTCGCAGTATTCGTGTAATTCGTGTAATTCGTGGTTGCAATATCCGTGGAATTCATGGTTGCAATATCCGTGGTTGCAATTGAAGCGGGAGGAAACCTTGTCATTAACACATTTGAACGAAAAAGGGGAAGCTCAGATGGTGGACGTAGGAGGAAAACCTCCTACGGATCGGATCGCCACCGCTGCCGGGGAAATACACATGCGTCCCAAAACTTTAGCGCAAATTATAGCTGGCAATGCCAAAAAGGGTGATGTCTTAGGCGTTGCCCGGGTAGCCGGCATCATGGCCGCTAAACACACGCATGAACTCATCCCACTATGCCACCCGTTGCTGCTGACGAAAATCGGCGTAGACTTTGAGATCGACGAGCCCAACAGTACCATTCGCATCACGGCGACGGTAAAGAACAATGGCCAGACCGGAGTGGAAATGGAAGCCCTTACTGCTGTCTCTGTGGCTGCACTGACCATTTACGACATGGCTAAAGCGATGGAGAAAACCATGATCATTGACAATATCCGTCTTTTGTACAAAGAAGGTGGTAAAAGCGGCGTTTTTCGGAGGGAGGACGCATGAATCTAAAAGTCCGGCTTTTCGCTTCAGTGCGGGAGGCCCTTGGCCGAGAACAAATCGAGGTCACCCTGCCGGACGACAGTACCTTGGCTGACCTCCTCACAGCAGCGGAAGAACAGTATCCCCAGTTTGCCCGTATTTCCTCAGCGCTATACGCGGCAGTCAACGGTAAATATGCCCGCGACAACTTACCTTTACACGAGACAGACGAAATTGTGCTTTTCCCACCGGTCAGCGGTGGGCAACCACCGGTAGACGAACGCTTCCAGATCACCAGAGAGCCACTCTCACTGGACGACGTAGCCCAGCGGCTTAATCAGCCAGAAATGGGTGCTATTACCCTCTTTGCCGGGATCGTGCGCGGTGTAACCGAGGGCAAAGAGACTGATTACCTGGAATATGAAGTTTACCGGCCCATGGCCGAAGCCACTTTAGCACAAATCGCCGGCGAAGCCCAGGAACGCTGGCCTGACATCGGTGATATCGCTATAATCCATCGGGTCGGTAAACTAGCCGTAGGCGAAACCAGCATCATCATCGCTGTGGCAGCCTCCCACCGACTGCAAACCTTCGCTGCTTGTCACTACATCATTGATCGTGTCAAAGAGATCACACCCATCTGGAAAAAAGAAGTGAGGCCGGACGGCGCCGACTGGGTGGAACTTCACGATCATCGCGGGTTCGGTAATTGGGATGAAATGGACCGGCCAACACCATTGCGGGGGGATACATTCCCGTGACACCACTCGTGAGCTTGCTACGCGACCCGTTAACGCTGATATTCATTGGACTTTCATTGGCATTCACGTTCATGAACGGCTTTCACGACAGCAGTAACATCGTGGCCCCGATGATCTCTTCGCGGGCATTGCCACCACAAATAGCGCTGGCCTGGACGGCATTGGCTGAATTCAGTGGCCCGTTCATTTTCGGTGTCGCCGTAGCCACCACGATCGGCGCCGACATTGTTTCTGCTGACAAGATCACCATGTGGGTATTGATCGCAGCATTGTTAGGAGCTATTTTCTGGGACCTGTTCACCTGGTGGATCGGCATTCCCTCCAGCTCTTCCCACGCCCTGGTTGGCGGCACTATTGGCGCTGTTAGCATCGGAGCTGGCTTAGAAACGATTCACTATGGTGGCCTGGAAAAAATACTCCTGGCCTTGTTTATCTCCCCGCTCATCGGCTTTGGCGTTGGCTACCTGCTAGTGATGCTTATTTACTTTCTGGCGCGCGGCGCTTCTCCTCGGATCAACAAGCAATTAAAGCACTGGCAAATTCTGACAGCCCTACTTCTGGGATGGAGCCACGGCACCAACGACGGCCAGAAGACCATGGGCTTAATGGCATTAGGTTTGCTCAACGCTCATTACCTGACAACATTTTCCGTGCCGCTTTGGGTTGTTATCATCAACGCTTTAGCTATCGCTTCGGGCACTTTCTCCGGCGGCTGGAGGCTTATCCGCACATTGGGCGGCAAATTTTACAAGATTCGGCCCATCCATGGTTTTGCCGTCGAGATGACTTCAGCGTTAGTAATCCTATCTGCGTCTCTCTTCGGCGGGCCAGTCAGCACAACCCAGGTAGTCGGCACAGCTATTATGGGCGTCGGCGCCTCTGAACGTTTTTCAAAAGTGCGTTGGCACGTTGCCAGGGATATCGCGTTGACCTGGATATTGACCATTCCTGTGACAGCACTGGTGGCAGCGCTAGCATACTTAGCTTTAGGCTGGGTCTTTAGCTTTTAGAAAGGGGGAAACCAATGGGAATACGGGAATTCTTCAAGCCGCGAGGTAATCGCTTCATTAAATTACTGGAAGAGCAAGCTGCTAAAACGGTAGAAGGCTTGACTAATTTAGAGAAGTACATGGGCAACAATAGCAAAGAGAACGCAGAAGCAGTTCACCGAATTGAAGCAGAAGCGGATGAAATTCGACGCATTCTGATCGACGAGCTAAACCGCACCTTTGTAACGCCCATAGATAGAGAAGATATTTTTTCCCTATCTCGCACCATCGATGACATCTTAGATTATGCCGACACAACAGTAGACGAGATGTACATTCTTGGCGTAGAACCCAATAAGTACCTGAAAGAAATGGCCGCCCTATTAAGCGAAGCAGGAAGCGAAATTGACTTAGCCATCCAAAGATTAGAGCAGCATCCCTCAGTAGCAGCAGAACACGCTAGCCGGGCCAAAGCACTTGAGAACAGAGTTGAGCGCATTTACCGGCAGGCCATTGCCGACCTCTTCTCTGGGCCAGCCGAAGTGGGCCACATTATGTACATGCTCAAAGTACGCGAGCTTTACCGACATCTGAGTAACGCTGCCGATCGTGGCGACGAGACCGCCAACGTCATCAGTGACATCATTGTGAAGATGACCTGAGTCGTCGCTAATATTCTCCTCATAAACATAAATCGCCTTGGGCACTGATTGACAAAGTGTTACCCCATCTATTATAATGTGGGCGTGCTATGAGAGAATACGGTTTACCTTCAGCCGGGCGAGGACCGTCGCTGGCAATGCCAGAGGAACTTCCCGACTCCCAGCCGCCGGGGCGGCAAGGTTGCCCTACGAAACAGCAAGTAGGGGCAATGTTAGCGCAAGCAAGCATTGACTACAACCGCAACAGAAAGCAATCCCGGCCTACGGGTCAGGGCTGAAACGGCGGGGTAAGAGCCCACCAGCGGTGGCAGTAATGTCACCGGCTAGGCGAGTGTGCAACCGGGAGCAAGGTGAGGGGGTCCGGCTATTAAGCTGGATCTCACCGCAGCGATGACGGCAAGGTAAGGTAACACCTTACAAGTCAGGAATCGCCACCCTCCGAGGTGAGACAGATGACGGTTTGAACAGAATCGGGGGTACGTAGCCCGGCTAAGATCTGAAGGTGTCGCAAGTTATGCCGACGTGGCGGAATTGGTAGACGCGACAGACTTAGGATCTGTTGCCCGTAAGGGTGTGGAGGTTCGAGTCCTCTCGTCGGCACTGCCGAACGCTGGCCCGGCATGGGCCCGTGGCCTAGTGGGAAGGCGCCTCCTTTGCACGGAGGAGATC
>WFQT01000415.1 GCA_015486895.1 Anaerolineae bacterium | reverse complement strand
CCTTATAGATTGCATTAGGCACTTTAGACTTTTCACTGGTTGAAACGACCTTTGTGTGGTAACAGCTTGCTGTTGCTGTGATTGACGGGAAGATGCACTGGTAGTCAATGACCATTACTTCCACTGCACCCGTTGCAATGGCAAGTTCCTGGTCAAGCATATTCCCTGCAATTGGGATACCGTGCCTCATAAGGAGTTCATTCCCTGTACAGCACATACCTACAAGGTTAATTCCTTTTGCTCCCTTCTCTTCTGCAAGTTTCATTAATTCGGGGTCGTTTGCTGCCTTCACAATCATTTCGGAAAGGATAGGATTATGACCGTGAAGCACTACATTCACTTCATCCTTGCTGAGAACGCCAAGGTTTACCCAGGAACTGCTTGGCGTAGGCGTACCAAATAGGATGTCGGAGCCATCCGTTGCCATCATTGAACCGCCCCACCCATCGGAAAGGGAGGTGCGGAGCCCGTGAAGCAGAATATTTGCATGATCTGCGCCAACACCCATATGGATTCTGTGCATACTTTCCACAATTTCCCTATCGACACTTCGTGGTGTGATGCCTGCATCTTTCCACATCTCTTTTGTTTTTTCTGGCGCTCTATCTGCAAACTGAATTCTATTCTTAATTGTCCCAAACTCTTCAAGCATTGCAAGGGCTACGTCTTTTGCTATTTCCTCTTTACTCTTTCCTTCCGTTTCTATCCCATATTCAGCAGCAATAGTTCCTAGTTTCTCTTCATCTATTATTTGGTATCCTTGCGATTTCCCCTCTGCTGTATCTAAGAGAACTTCCAGGACTTCCCTTCCGTGGTCTGAGTGCGCGGCCGCACCGACGGCAAGGTCATCCAGCAGGTTCCTGGCGACAATTAAATCTGCCGTTGCACCGCATACACCTCTCTTCGGCCCATCTCCGAATGGGTCGATCCTGCAGGGCCCCATTGCACATCTGTTGCAGCAGACACCCAATTGGCCAAACCCACACTGAGGCTGCTGCTTGGCGAGCCTGTCCCAGGCTGTTTCAACGCCATCATGCATTGCCTTTTCAATGATTTCCTGGTCTGTCTTGTCCAGAGCCCTTTTTTCTGCTTCCTTCTTCGCAACCTGCGGCTCTATGTACATTTTCCTTTCCCCCTTTCTAATTCTCTTTGAATGGGCCTATCTCGCCCACTTGTGCCATTATGTCTCTGAAGGCCTTGACATTTGCTGGGATCTTCGGGACTTCCACTTCGGTCCCCTGAGATTTAATCATCCTCACGGTAAAGTCTTTTCTGCTTACGCGAATCAGATCGTTAACATCCCCGAACTCCAACGCACCTGTTTTGCATGCTTCGACACATGCCGGTTCTCTGCCTTCTTTCTGCCTGTCGATGCAATTGTCGCATTTTGCGTTAACTTCCCTTCCCAGTTTCACCTGGTAAACTTGCTCGAACTGGATGATGCCGAAGGGGCATGCCATCGCACAGGCTGTACACCCGATGCACTTGTTGTAGTTTACGATGACCGAACCTGTTTCCTTGTCTCTTTCTATTGCATTTGTCGGACACACCTGCATGCATGGTGCTGGGTCACAATGTCTGCAACGATTAGGGAAAGTAAGGAAATTCACACCCACTTCCACGTGAATCCTGGGTTCAGAAAGTGGTACTTCTTCAAGCATTTTGAACAGGTCTTTGCTTTGAGAATGCTCAATTGCACACGCTACCTCACAATGCCTGCACCCGATGCACTTTTCCGGGTTTACAAAAACAGTTTTCATAGTTAACCCTCCTGATAGCTCGCTATCTGACTGTAGGGAAATCGTAGATTCAATAAGAAGTATAAGGCGTGGGATGGCGTGTGTCAATAGCCATCTGGATGGACTTGGGGCATACAAGCGACTGGTTTTTATAGAAACCCGGATCGAACAGCTATTAAAATTACCTCCACGCGGTTCTTGGCACCTAACTTATGGAGGATACTGCTTACATAGTCCTTTATTCTTCCCTCGCTGAGGAAAAGACGTTCGCCTATTTCTTTGTTGCTCATTCCCTGTGACATGAGACGCAGCACTTCCATTTCTCTTATGGAAAGTATTAGTTCGTTGTTTGTCTTTTTCTGAGTCCGTACGTATTTTGCAACCAAGGCAGCCACTTTGGGGGAGAGAACTACCTCACCGCGCGCCACTGATATGAGAGCTTCTCTCAGGTTGAGCTGTCTCGTTTCCTTCAGCACGTAACCCTTCGCTCCTGCCTTGAGGCAGCTTTGTACCAACTTCCAATTGACAAAGGCCGTAAGTATGACTATGGCAGTGGGTATCTCCTCCGTTGTAGCTCTCTGGCAAACCTCAACACCGCTCATATCCGGTAGTTTTATGTCTACTAATGCCACGTCAGGACTCTTCTCGCGTAGAAGGTCTAACCCTTCTCTGCCGCTGGAAGCTTCACCGATTATTTCGAACTGGGGGTCGGGCTCCAGAATAGCCCTAAGGCCAGCTCTTACTACCCAGTGATCGTCCATTATCACCACGCGGATTTTCTTCATTTCTTGCCTTCTTCCTTAGCTTAGAGGGAAAATGGCTCGGATCACTGTGCCGGTATCGTCTTCATTATTTGTAATAGTGATTTCTCCACCGGCGTTGTTAGCTACCTGTTTCATCGTGAGCAATCCAAAATGTAGTCCTGTCTCTTTTCTCAAATCCAACCCGCAACCGTTGTCCTGGATGGCTATCGAGATAAAAGACTTGTCATAAGAAAGAGTAACAACTACAGCAGATGCCTGGGAGTGTTTTCTGACGTTGGAGAGAGCCTCACTTACAATTCTATAAATGGCTTCGTTGACAGCGGGAGGGATTTCTGGTAAGTCTGGTGGGAGTAGCAGCGATGCCTGTACTTCAGAAGTTTCCTCGAACTTTTGCGTTAATTCCTTTAGTATTACTAATAGTCCTTTCTCGCTCACAGATAGAGTAGAAGACAGGGCAAAAATGGCGCCGCGGAGCTCGTCGCTGGCACGCTCAGCCAAATGCTGTATCGTGAGCAATTTTCTCCAGCAAGGTTCTCTTTGACCCAGGTGTCTGCTAGCCTCCAGCTCAATGGAGAACAAATATTGTACAACTGTTTCATGTAAGGACTGGGCAATTCGCTTCCTCTCCTGCAGTCTTGCTAATTCTTCTGCTCGTTCGTACAGCCTCGTGTTCTCGATGGTTAGAGATGCTTGGGCGGCAAAGGCCATTAGCAGATTTTCATCTCCTTCTAAGAAAATTCCCCTCCCCGGTCCTTTCCCCACAAACAACGAACCGAGTACTTTATCGCGGATGCGTAAAGGTACCCCTATAAACGCCTCTACCTCCGGGTGACCGGGAGGAGTACCTACCGCCCGGGGATGTTTGCGTACGTTATCCAGTTTTAAAGAGATTCCTTCTTTGTATGGCATGCTGAGAATACCGTTCCCGGTAGGGAACCCGCTCGGTTCATCGGAGCATCCGGTCACCTTGAAGTACTCGTAGCCAGTATTCTCCTGGTTCAGGACCAGCAGCCCGCCTAACTCTGCGCCTGTGAGCTCAGCCGCCGAGTCCACTATTCTTTGTAGCAGAGAGTCCAGGTCCACATTTTCGGCCAGGGCACAGCTTGTCTCGACTACGCTTGCCAGTCTTTTAAGCTCCTTGCCACACAGATTATCAGGGTCTTCTGTTTCCATAAGCTCACATCCTTAGTAATGCCCACGGCTTACCCAAGAACTGACAAGATTATATCATAAAGTTGCTATGGAAGGGAACACATGGATACACGGCGGACAAGATAAATTTCTTTCTTAACCTTGGAGGCAAAAGGGTGTGCGTTTAATAATCATACCGGGCCGGGCGCAAGCTGTCTTGAAAGTGGAAAGAAGCAGGTGGTTGAAAGGGTGCTGACGTCAGCACGCATGGCGGATTTCTCCCCTGGACAGACTGCCTCCTGGGCATCATGCTGGTAGCTGAGAGTGCTGCCAAGCATGGTGAGACGAGGGTTAGGGAGCCTCTGAGGTTCAAATAAGGGGAAATGGCATTTCCTTTGCATCCATCCCATAGCAATCTCTTGGGGTGCACCACTATCCACTTGGGGGTTGCGAAACCTCCACTTGGAGGTAGTTGGGCAAAACAATATCCGCTATACTTAATTAGTACCTTATCAGTGAAATTCTTGTATGCTGGACAAGAAAACATAAATTTAACGCGGGGCCGCAAAGGTCATTAAGACGCAAAGGAAAAAATAAATACCCAAGCAGACTGGGGCGACTGGACCAAGATGGGATAAGAAGAAGGCACACCCAATCCGACTAAAACTATAGGATCCTTGGTGAGGTAACGAGAAGGAGAAAGGAAGGGATTCATTCAATTAAGGCGCGTTTTACCTGCGTTGAGGGACCGGGATGGCTCATGGATGACACGGATTCCGACGCATAGGCGCGGGGCGTGCTAAGCCTTTTTTCTCTACGTCTTGAGTCTTTTTGTGTTGTTGCGGTGAAGTCTCCGTGCCTCTGCTGCTCCGCGTCGAAAGGGATGTCGTCTTCTGTATCAACCAAGATGAAATATATCGAATTAACTGGAAGTCATTAGATTGCTTGCGCTGTACTTTAAGCATGTCTGTTCGATGAAGAATATATTATACGAGGAGGGACCTGTCTATGAAATTAACAAGAAGGCAATTTCTTAAATTTGGAGGAGCAACTGCACTGTTAGTATCAGGCAGGCTCCCAACGCCAGCATTGGCAGCTCCCCGACCGGCAAAGGTCAGGTGGACTAAAGAAACTGCCACTATTTGCCCCTATTGTGCTGTCGGTTGTGGCATAATTGTTGGAGTGGCCAATAGCAAGGTAGTTAACACTGAAGGAGATCCCGATCACCCCATTAATCGTGGTGCATTGTGTAGCAAGGGCAGTTCTGTGTCCCAATTGGCCAATAGCAGACAGCGGATTACCAAACCGATGTACCGGGCCCCAGGATCTAACAAATGGAAAGAAGTAAGCTGGGATTGGGCACTGGACGAGATAGCCAAACGCGTCAAGGAAACGCGAGACGCTACATGGGTGGAGAAGGACGTGAAAGGACGCTTGGCGCGCCGCACAGAAGGGCTCGCCAGCGTAGGTAGTGCAGCCCTCGATAATGAAGAGTGCAGCCTGTTGGTCAAGGCCCTGAGAGGACTTGGTGTGGTATACCTGGAACATCAGGCGCGTATATGTCACTCTTCTACCGTTGCAGCCTTGGCGGAGTCATTTGGTAGAGGGGCGATGACAAATCACTGGATTGATATCAAGAACAGCGATGCCATATTAATCATGGGGTCTAATGCTGCTGAGCAGCATCCCATTTCTTTCCACTGGGTGACCAAAGCAATAGAGCACGGAGCCACGTTGATCAGCGTAGACCCTCGATTCACCCGAACCTCGTCTAAAGCGCATATCTACGCTCCCATGCGGGCTGGCGCTGATATTGCCCTCTTGGGGGGCATGGTAAAGTATATACTGGACAACAATCTTTACCACCGGGAGTATGTGGTAGAGCATACTAACGCTCCTCTTCTTATTGATCCAAAATTCAAATTCAGCGATGGTTTGTTCAGCGGTTACAATCCAAGCAAGAGAAAGTACGACAAGTCCACCTGGGCTTACCAGACTGACTCAAATGGTGTTCCTTTGCGAGACACGAGCTTGCAAGACCCTCACTGCGTTTTCCAGTTGCTGAGAAAACACTACTCCCGCTATGACGTAGACACCGTCTCACAGATCACTGGCACTTCTAAGGAGACATTGATCAAAGTTTACAAAGACTATGCAGCAACAGGGGCACCAGACAAAGTAGGCACTATCATGTATGCCATGGGGTGGACGCAACATACTTATGGCACACAAATTATCAGGGCGTCAGCGATCGTTCAGTTGCTACTTGGGAACATCGGGCGTGCTGGCGGTGGTGTTAATGCCTTGCGCGGCGAATCAAACGTGCAGGGCTCCACTGATCACTGCCTGTTATTCCATATCTTGCCCGGTTACCTTAAGACCCCCAGAACATCTGACGAGACGCTGGATAGGTACTTGAAGCATTACACACCCGCATCGTCGGATCCGAAGAGCGCTAACTGGTGGCAGCATTACCCTGAATACGCCGTCAGCTTGCTCAAATGGATGTACGGCAAGAACGCCACGCCTGAAAATGAATTTGGCTATCAGTTGATGCCGAAGATCGACGACGAAACCAACTATTCCTGGCTTGCCTTGTTTGAAGCGATGTACGCCGGGAGGATCAAAGGCTTCTTTGCCTGGGGACAAAATCCGGCCGTAAGCGGTGCTAACGCTAACATGGCCCGAAAGGCTATGGAAAACCTGGATTGGATGGTTGCGGTGAATTTGTGGGATACAGAAACATCCAGCTTCTGGCAGCGGCCTGGTGTGAATCCGGCCGATGTCAAGACAGAAGTGTTTCTTCTACCCGCTGCGGTTTCTGTAGAGAAAGAAGGAAGTATCACCAACTCTGGCCGTTGGGCGCAATGGCGTTGGAAAGCTGTTAAGCCGCTCGGCGATTCCAAGCCTGACTCCTGGATCATGAACCAGTTAATGATTCGTGTCCGCAAACTCTACCAAGCCGATCCGGGTCCTGACCCTGAGCCAGTCGTAAAACTGGCTTGGAACTATGGCCCCGGTGAAGTGGATACACGTCAGGTAGCCAGGGAGGTTAATGGTTGGGCGGTTGGTGATGTAAAGGACAATAAGGGCAACGTCATAGTGCCAGCCGGAAAGCAGGTGAAGAATTTCACACAACTACGCGCCGACGGCAGCACCGCTTGTGCCAACTGGCTCTATTCCGGTAGCTACAACGAAGACGGCAACATGATGGCACGCCGGGATAATACAGATTACCACCCGGCCAGCATCGGGCTCTACAGCAAATGGTCTTGGGCATGGCCAGTGAACAGGCGGATCATCTATAACCGAGCCTCGTGTAACATCAAAGGAGAGCCCTTTGATCCGAAACGGTTCGTCATCCGCTGGAATGGCAAGAGGTGGGAAGGAGACGTACCGGACGGCGGCTGGCCACCCGGAGCAAAGCATTCCTTTATCATGAAACCAGAGGGTTACGCTCGCATTTTCGGTGCTGGTCGTGCAGATGGCCCCTTCCCCGAGCACTACGAGCCATGGGAAAGCCCGGTCAAAAACATTCTACATCCGGATCAGAGCACAGACCCGGCCTTCAAGATTTGGAAATCCGAGATGGACCGTAAAGGGGATCCAAAGAAATATCCCATTGTTGGCACAACCTTCCGACTCACGGAACACTGGCAAAGTGGAGCCATGACGCGCAACCTGCCATGGTTGGTCGAGATGCAGCCAGATATGTTCGTTGAAATGAGCCCAGAACTGGCTGCCGAGAAAGGGATCAAAAACGGCGGCAAGGTCATCGTAGAGTCGGCACGAGGCTCTATTGAAGCTGTTGCTTTGGTTACACGGCGCCTGCAGCCTTTCCGGTTGGACGGGCACCTTGTCCACCAGGTAGCTATGCCATGGCACTGGGGCTATAAAGGATTGACTACCGGCGGGAGTGCCAACGTACTGACTCCGCCTGTCGGAGATGCAAACACCATGATCCCTGAAACCAAAGCGTTCCTATGCGATGTCAGGAAGGCGTAGAAAGGCGGTGATGAAAATGAGCGTTGGAATGTTAATAGATTTGACCAAGTGCATCGGTTGCCGGGGTTGCCAGATTGCCTGCAAGCAATGGAACGAATTGCCAGCGGAGAAAACCCATAATCGTGGAAGTTATGAGAACCCTCCCAAGCTTTCAGATAAAACTTGGACCTATATCACGTTCCATGAGATTGCAGATGGAAGTAGGGTGACGTGGGTTTTTGCCAAAGATGGATGCAGGCACTGCTTGGAACCAAGTTGTGCCAGTGCGTGCATTGTAGGAGCTTTGCACAAGCGGCCTGATGGAGCGGTGGTCTACAATGCCCACAAGTGCATTGGTTGCCGGTATTGCGAGATGGCTTGTCCTTTTGGGATTCCCGCCTTTCAGTGGGAGAAACCAGTTCCTTACATCCAGAAGTGCACGTTCTGTGAAGATCGATTGGATCAGGGAGAAGAACCCGCTTGCGCTAAGACTTGCCCTACAGGTGCCATTGAATTTGGCGAGCGGAATGATCTATTACAAACAGCTCACGCTCGCATGAAGGAACGCCCCGACAAATACGTGAATCACATCTACGGTGAAAAAGAAGTCGGAGGCACTTCTGTGATGTATCTTTCTTCTGTCCCATTCAACAAGTTGGGCTTCCCGACCTATGGACCAGAGCCTCTCCCACGCTATGCCCATATTGCTATGAATGCTGTTCCGCCTACTATCGGCGTGGTGACTGTCCTCATGGGCGGCGTTTACTGGATCATCAAACGCCGAGATAAAATGATGAGCCAGGAAACAGACGGTGTAACTGAACCAACAGAGAAGGAGGGTTAGCGTGATGGAATCTGAAAAGCGTCCTTTGCCCGTTGTTACGACCGTAATACTGGGGATATTGATAGCCATAGGCCTGGCCGTAGCGATTTTTCGCTATATCCACGGGCTAGGAGCTGCCACCAACCTGAGTGACGGCCGCCCCTGGGGTTTGTGGATCAGTTTTGACCTTTACTGCGGCGTAGCCCTGGCAGCCGGCGGCTTTGTACTGACGGGAACGGTATACATCTTCAACATGAAGAGATACTATCCTATCGTACGATCGGCTGTACTAACCGCTTTCTTGGGCTACCTGATGGTCATAGTAGCGTTGCTGGTAGACCTGGGCCAACCTTGGCGTATCTGGCACCCCGTTATCTACTGGAATCCACACTCTCCTCTCTTTGAGGTAGGTTGGTGCGTGTTCTTGTACACTGCGGTTCTGGCTTTGGAGTTCAGCCCTAACGTCTTTGAGCGATTCAACATGAAGACACCCCTAAGCGTGATTCGTGCAATTCAGATCCCATTGGTCATAGCCGGCATCGTTCTTTCCACACTGCACCAGTCATCGCTGGGCTCAATATTGCTGATGTTTCCGGAAAGCCTTCATCCGCTGTGGTTTACGCCAATTTTACCAGTCCAGTTCTTCCTGTCGGCGGTGGCCGTGGGCTTAGCCGTGGTCATCTTTGAAATGTCGCTAAGCGACAAGGGACTTGGCCATCACGTAGACCAGGGTATTTTGGCCGGGTTGGGCAGCGCGATCCCGTATGTCTTAGGGCTTTACGTGGTCGTCAAGATAGGCGATCTGTTGGTGGGAGGCAAGTTGGGATTGATCTTTACCAGTGGAATATACAGTGTGCTCTTCTTGCTGGAATTCGTCGGCGGAGCGATCGTGCCCTTGATTCTTTTCGCTCTGCCCTCTGTACGGCAAAGCAGGACGGCGACCTTTTGGAGTGCTCTACTGGTGATCTTGGGTCTTGTGCTTAACCGCTTTGATGTTAGTTGGTTTGCACTGGCACCGCGCCTGGGCACAACCTACTTCCCCCACCCTATGGAATTCGCTATCTCAATTGCCATAGTTTCCAGCGGTATCTTGGCCTACATCCTCGCCACTCGTTACTTGCCAGCCATCCAATCCATCAAAAAGCAGCCAGAGGCAGGTTAGAGAGGCAACAACACTTGGAGAGGGAGAGGTTTTGAGAATGGTCGCCATGAGCGGTAGCTCGCCACATAACAATGAAAATGCTTTCCATGTTTTTCTGTGCCTTTCTTGGCTATTTTCGGAACAGAACCTCTCCCTTCCAACCATGGTTCTGCTGTTAACTAGTACTCAGTCAACCGTGATCTGAGTGAAACAGCATAGAGGTTGGCGCAGGCCGTCCTACTGCTCCGCTCGAGGCTATTTTCATCAGACTACACTTGACTTAGTACTAGCTTACAAATTGGAGTCTGGCGGGAACCCATTTTGCGGTTCAATAAGGCAGTTCCAACCGTAGTAGGAGACAACCTTGAATTCAACAAACGTCGAAATCCAACAACTCACACAGGATATATCGCAAGACAAAGAATCTCTCGCATTCCTGCACCGCATCATTAGTTTCCAAGAAAGCTTGGCAGGCAAGGTGGAAGCCGGTCTACGCATAACGCCGGATACGGCTCAGGAAAAATGGCGCGCCGGAATACCCTTGTTCGCTGGAGAGACTTTGTCCATTTCGCCAGAGCTATTCTTGAAGGGAATGAAAGATCTACGCACTGTTATCCCACCGAACGAAACTGCGGTGGCACTAGAGTGCTTACTAGGATCAAGCTTTATGATGCCATCAAATGTCGAGTCAACAGTCGATGATTTGATAAAAGGCAGCAATACTTCTATCCAGCGAATGGCTGAAGTCACGCCGGCAAAATCCCACGTAGTGGCCTTCCTGTTGCACACGGTATTATCTCCGTTCTTTCAAAAGCAAGCTGAGCCTTACTTAGAATGGGTAAAAGAGTCTTCCTGGCGGCGTGGTATCTGCCCGATATGTGGCTCTGAACCCGAAATGGCCCGACTGACCCAAAAGAACGGCAAGCGCATCCTTTTCTGTCCCTTGTGCTATACAGAGTGGCCCTTTGATCGGTTACGCTGTCCGTTCTGTGAGAGTGACGGCGAACCTCGGCTCCGCTATTTTACTGTGAACGATGATGAGGCACACCGTGTTTACTGTTGCGACAAGTGCCACCGTTACATCAAAACGGTGGACGAGCGTATATTGGGGCATAGAGCCGACTTGCTGGTCGAGGATGTAATCACGTTCCACCTTGATGTAATGGCCGAGGAACAGGGGTTCCAGTGAACATAAATGGAGGAGGACATGTCCGGGGGCGTTGCACACTGCTCATTAGATCCATCCAATTTGGAATCAGCCACCTCCCCTGCGGTAGGACATGGTGAACCAATCTCGTATCTGAAATGCGCAAATAATGGCTTGGAGTATGCCACCAAGTTGTTAGTGGCCGAGGCTGCCTGGCCCTTCATTGTCAACGGCGAACATTGGCTAACAGTCATTTGCACTCCTACCAAATTAGAGTATTTCGTTTTAGGATTTCTTTACAACGAAGGGCTTATTAACAACCTTGAAGATGTGTTAGATCTGCAAATCGGCCAGGCGCCGGAAGAAGTGATCAGAGTAGAACTTAAAAATAGGAATTTGCTTCTCCCTCAACACCACACACTGACCAGTGGTTGTGCGGGCGGTATCACTTTTGTAGACTTGGCTGTTGCTCGTGAACCAGTACACTCCTTGGTCCGGACAACGGCAGGCCAGATATCTGTCTTGATGACCAAACTGATGAAAAGCGTCTCCGAAGACTACCGTCGTATAGGAGGATTTCACACTACAGGTCTGAGCGACGGGCAGAAATTGCTGGTAATTGCCACTGATATCGGCCGCCATAACACTTTGGATAAGGTTGCAGGAGAATGCCTTGTACGTGCTATCCCGATGGACGACAAGATCTTGCTTACCACCGGTCGTGTATCTACAGAGATGATAGGCAAAGCGGCACGCATGCGAGTGCCCATAGTGGCTACCGTCAAATCTCCTTCTTCTTTAGCGGTTGAATTAGCTCGCGCATGGAACATCACCCTAATCGGTTACGTCCGCGGAAAGAAAGTGCATGTTTACGCCGGTTGGGGGCGCATTCAAGACTACGTGGATTCTCTTATTGAGAAGGATTTAGAGCCTATCCAAAAAGCCCGGCTACCTGAATAAGTGTAAACTTACTTCCGGGCGAGCTTGGTGAAGTACCCTTGGTGGTTACTGAGTTAAAGGAAGTACAAACCTCACCACCGCTCCACCATCCTCTCCATTCAACGCTTCCAAGTACCCTCCGGCCTGCTCTGCGAGATGGTGCATGGATCTGAAACCGAAGTGCGTGTCTTCCACATCCATGAGGTGCGCATTGTTGGGGAAGCCTACCCCATTGTCTTGCACAGAGATTATGAGCTTGTCCGGTCTTGTAGCGATGCTCACGATGGCTGCTGTTGCGTTGGCGTGCTTCTGCACGTTCGTCAACGCTTCTCTGATTATCCGATACGCTGCCCTCGATGCTTCGGGCAAAATTTTTGGCCATTCTGGAGGTACTACGAGGGTTACCTGCAGATCCGAGATGCTTTCAACTTCCTCTGTCAGACCCTGCAATAACTCCGATAGAGGCGTGTTCCCATGGTCCACTCGCATAGATAGGGCAGAGATAGCTGACCGCATTTCCTCCGTTGCTCTCGAAGCGATTCTACGAATCCTGAGGATGCTCTCTTTATCATTGCTGCCATCGGGCCAATGACGAGCTATTTCTTCGGCCTCCATCCCAATGACGAAAAGGAGCTGTATGACGGTATCGTGGAGGTCTTGAGCGATTCTTCGTCGTTCTTGCAATAGATCCAACTTGCGCACTCGTTCCTGTAAAACGAGATTGCCGGAAGTGAAAGATACCTGTTTCGAGAGTGCCTGAAGCATCTCTACGTCCCCTGCATCTACCTTTTTCCTGTGATAGTAACCTGCTATGATCACCCCACTTGGTCTCCCCGCAAACACCAGGGGGACACTGATCAGAGACCGGATGGAAGTCCGATCCAAGGGCACGCGCTCGGCCTCTGGGAGAGAACGTATATCTTCCGCTATGAATGGCTCTCCGGTATTGATGGGCCTGAAAGGAGCATGAGTCTCAGGGAGTATGACCTCCAGATTGCGTTCTTTACAGCCACACGCTCCGACATTGTTTTGTTCTTTTCCTTCCACCACCACGGCCATTGCTTCATCACAAGAAAGTAATTTGCAGGTTATCTGAGCTGCCCTCTTGAGAATTTCATCTCTGTCCGCAAGCGTAAGCAGAACACAACCCTCATTTATCAGTAAAAGTGTTTGTTCGAGCCTCCGTTCTAGCACGCACGGATCATTTATAAGTGGGACCCCCTCCGAAGTTGTCAGGGAAGCTATCCTATTTCCTGAGGCGGAGATCCGGTACTTTTGCCGGCTCAGGCAAGAGGATATGGCCTTTAGTGGAGCAATTTTGCCTTTGGGCTTCTTTAGTTGCTCTAGCAATTCGTTCAACGCATCGACATCGTTGATCAGATTGAGACAAGCAGCCGCACTCTCCGTGGAGGTATCTGAAAGTACCTGGCTACTCTTCAGTTGCTCCATTATGCGGTATCTCAGCGTCAGGACTTTCTCGGCATATCCCGGCTTTTCTGTTGGAAAGGTCATTCCCCTCTCCTTTATTATATGAGCCCGCTGCGAACAGCTTTGGTGACGGCTTCCACGCGGTTGCGCGCTCCGAGTTTATTGGTTATATTCCTAACGTAATCTTTCACGGTGGCAGGGCTCAGGAGAAGGATATCTGCTATCTCGGCGTTGGTCATTCCCTGAGCTATGAGCCGTAGTATTTCCACGTCTCTTCCTGAAAGGAGTACATCGTTCTCCTGGGGGGGATGCCGAATGGCATACTTAGCAAGAGAGGTAGTAACCCTGGGATCGAAGACGAGCTCTCCGTTGAGAACACGATGTATCCGGTTGATCAGGTCCATCTGCTCTGCATCTTTCAGGAGATACCCTTTGACCCCTGCTTGTAAGGCCTGATGGATGAGGTTGCCATCAAGATAAGCGGTCAAAATGATGACTTTGGTGTCCGGGCTTAGCTTGGACGTGCTTCTACACAGATCGATCCCGCTCATGCTGTTCAAACGTATATCGATCAGTGCTATGTCTGGTTTCAATTGGGAAATCAAAAGTAGCCCCTGAGAACCGTTAGAGGCTTCTCCCATGACCTCGAAGCTTTCGTCTTGTTCGAGTATGGAACGAAGGCCTCGCCTTACTATTTTATGGTCATCTATAATTACTATGCGTACTTTCCTCACGCTCTCACTCCGTATCTTCTGGTAAAACGAGGCTTCTACGATGCACTTAAATTTTACACGTTCCGAACGGGCAATGCAACTAGCCAGGTTCAAGGGGCTGAACGGCGGACTTGGATGCTGCTTGCTATCTGGATGGCCTCGCTCCGGAGTCTGGCAATGGCCGATCATAACTCATTGGCAAGTAAAATCTGGCGTGCTATAATGGGATAGATAAATGAGCTAGATGGCGTAAGCAATACCAGGGTACAGACTCATTTGGATGTTTTTGGCCTCCACATATACAAAACGGATCAGATAAGGGGCGAAAACATCCTGGTACCGAGAACTATGTCTCTGATTCGTTGATTCCTATCATTTTTTCTTTGCGTCTTAGCGATCTCTGCGACTTGGCGTTAAATTTTCGTCTGGTGTACAAGCATTTCGTCGATAAGGTACTAACGCTTCATTGGGAGGGAAAATAAGTGAAAACGCGCTATCTCGGTTTATTCGTTCTGTTTATGAGCTTGGCGTTGCTATTGAACATGTCCATCACCTTAGCCCAGGATCAGGAATCCACAGAACTGGTGAATGCCGAGGCCGTCCAGCAGCAGACCGGAGGGATTGATCTGATCGGCCAGATCGGCGGTGAACTTTCAGACATTATTGTTCAAGGTGATTACGCTTATCTGGCTGTGGGGTCGCGGGTGGTTGTTGTCGACATATCCAGATCGGCACAGCCAACATTGGTCGGGAAAACGAGTTCCTTGTACAACAGCATAAGCGCCCTCGCCATCCAAAACGACCACGTTTATGCCACAGCCGGAGATAAACTGTACGTTTTCAGTTACGAGGTCAAGGTTGCCCATCATCAGGTTATCTTGACTCGGCAAGGCTCTTATCAGGAGCCGTCAGGCTACGCTGCCACGGATGTAGCGGTCAAGGGGAATTATGCTTACGTTACTTTCGCCACAGGGGGAACGCTTCTTTTGGAGCGGGGGCTCCTGGATATTATCGACGTGACTAACCCGGTGTCTCCTACCTTAGTTGGCTGGGATAACAGCAGTTATCATCCCAATGCCGTGTCCATAGCCGGCAATGACGTCTATGTGGCGGGCGGCAATCTGGTGATTTACGATGTGTCAAATCCCGCCTTTCCCAATGAAAAAGGTTCATATTTTGATAACCACACGGATATCAAAGACATCGCAGTGGCAGGCCATTACGCTTACACTTCCAATTTCGGTGGCGACGGATTTCGGGTTCTCGATGTAAACGATCCCACTAATATACACCAGATAGGGTCATACAATCCGCCCTGGGGGGCCGCCGGCGGCATTGCGGTGGTTTATCCGTATGCTTATGTCAGTGATACTGGCGGCGGCTTGCGCATTTTGAATGTGACAAACCCGGCCCAACCTTCTGAAATCGGCGCTTACGATCTTTCTGCTAGCGTGCACGGCCCCCATTTCGCGGCCCGGGAT
>WFQT01000414.1 GCA_015486895.1 Anaerolineae bacterium | reverse complement strand
CTCGGAGATGTGTATAAGAGACAGCATCATCCACACGGAGAATAACAGCGACTGCAATAAGACCCAGGCATTGCTGAACTACATCCAATGGGCCATCTCTGACCAGGCTGCCGCCCAGAAAGCTGCCGAGTTAGGCTACGCTACCCTGCCCGACGCCGTGAAAGGCAAAGTCATGGCCAAGCTCCATCAGGTCAAATGCAACGGCCAGGCACTGCTCCCATAACTTCATTCGTCAGACAGGTCGGCTATCGCAGATCGCAAGCGTTGTCATCGCTCACGCTGATTGGCGCCAATCACATCGTGCTGATTGGCGTAAATCAGCTTTTTGTCACATCATAGCAGATGCAACCACACTGGCTATTGGCTGCCTCAGGAGCAAAGCGAATGGCAAATCTAAAAGCTATTAAACGCCGCCCTCGCTGGTATAATAAGATCGGATATTGGTTACAACATGGAGATCGGATTTGGAAAGCATTGCTCTTCCTATCATCTTTGTTAATCGTTTCCTTAGTTGTCTGGATTGCCTGGCGCCTCTGGTACCAATCAACGCTTTCCCGACATCAGTTCGGTTGGGCGTTCATTTCTCCCTGGGTGCCCTCTTCCTGGAATCCGGCTTTGGACAAATTCCAAGCCTGGCCTTCTATTTACGGTTCACTCATCACCTCAGTCATCGCCCTGATATTGGCCATCCCATTTAGCTTGGGAATCGCCATTTTTTTGGCCGAATTGGCCCCGGCTTATGCCCGTCCCCCTCTAAACTACATGATTGAGATGTTAGCCGCCGTGCCCAGCGTCGTTTATGGTCTTTGGGGCATCTACGTCTTCTTGCCGCTTATCGTCGTGCCCATAGGGGAGGTAATCGCGAAAACAGCCGGTCAGATTCCGGGACTAACAACTTTTTTTGGTGGGCCTATGCCCGTATCAGGCCTCAGCCGCTTTGGCGCCGCACTTATCCTAACCATCATGATCACACCCACCATCACCGCAGTAAGTCGCGACGTGCTCTTGGCCATCCCACAGTCCCAGCGAGAGGCTTCGTTAGCCTTAGGTGCCACGCAATGGGAAACTATTTGGAACGTGCTGATCCCTTACGGCCTTTCCGGTATTTTGGGCGCGGTGATACTCGGCTTCGGGCGGGCTATCGGCGAGACCATGGCGGTGACAATGGTCATCGGCAATACCACCGGTGGCGGTTACTCTATCCTCAAACCAGGTTACACCATGGCCAGCATTATTGCCAACGAGTTCGCCGAGGCAGTAAGCGACCTCCACGCCTCGGCACTAATCGAAATCGGCGTTGTCCTCTTTGTGACGACGCTCCTGCTCAACGCCATCGCCCGTTGGTTGGTGTGGAATGTTAACCACAGGACTATGGGGAGGTAAAGCATGCAGGAAGGACTGTTCGCACAGGTCAATTTACCTAAAGTTTACCGGCGGCGCCGCCTGACCAATAACTTCATGTTAGGATTGACCGGCATTGCCCTGTTCTTAGCAATAGTTCCTCTCATCTGGATTATAGTTTATGTGCTGATCAAAGGGGGGCACTACATCAATCTTGACTTCTTCATCCACCTGCCCCGGCCTATGGGCACACAGGGGGGCGGGGTACTGCACGCCATTGAAGGCTCATTCATCATGGTGATTATCGCTTCCATCTTCGCCATCCCGCCGGCCCTCTTGGCAGCATTCTATCTGGTCACTTACCCCAACACACTGCTATCTGACACCGTGCGCTTCAGCACCGACTTGCTGGCCGGCGTGCCGTCCATTGTCATCGGCCTTTTCGGCTACGCCGTTATCGTAGTGCCACAAAAACACTACTCCGCGCTTGCCGGCGGCGTTGTCTTGGCACTCATCATGTTGCCAGTAGTCATCCGTTCCGCCGAGGAAATGTTAAAATTGGTGCCGTCCGAGCTGCGAGAAGGCGCATTAGCATTAGGAGCGCCAGAATGGAAAACGGCGCTGAAAGTGATGCTGCCAGCCGCAGCCGAAGGCGTCCTCACCGGCATCATGTTGTCCGTGGCTCGGGCCGCCGGGGAAACTGCCCCCTTGCTCTTTACCGCCTTGGGCAACGACAATTTCGAGATCGGACGGTTCATCCACTATGGGATCGCCAGCCATCAAAGCGTCATAAACATCATAGGGCAAATTCTAAGCCAACCGGCGGATGCCCTGCCGCTAACCCTGTGGAAGTACGCCCAACAACCTTACCCGGAACGAGTCAAGCAGGCGTGGGCGGTAGCCTTAGTTTTGATGCTCTTTGTACTCACCCTTAACATCACAGCCCGCGTTTGGTTAGCAAAAAGAAAAAGCAGGATTCGACGTTGACGAGCAGGATTTTGCTTCTTTACAAATGACGATAGTCTCCCTATTGGGTGTTGGCAACATCTGCGAATTCGCCCTCCGGCGACTGGGTTTAGCCTGCGCAGGCAGGCTTTGCAGACGTCGCAGCGACTTCCAGTCGCCGGGTAGCAGTGACAACACCTAACAGGGAAACTATCCAAATGACGGCGTGGAACAATGAAATTGAGCCATAGGAGAACATAGAATTTTGGCATGGTTCATTTCAAAGCGAATCGATCTTTACAAATAGGGCAGAAAAAAGCCACAGAATAGCACGGAAAGACACGGAAAAGGCTGAATACAGAGGACATTCAGTGAAATTCCGTGTTATTCTGTGGCCTGGCTATCTCTGAAGTTCAGAAGATTTGTAAAGATGTGAAAAGGCCCTTTTGAACCACGCCAGAATTTTTATCGTCAGCGGTCACCACTTTACCAACATAGAACGCTGGTTCCGTTGACACACGCTGACTAGCAGAAAGTATCTGCGTTCTATCGCAAGAGGGCTGAACCATGCCGAGAAATTCCATGCAGGAGTCAATAATGCAAAATACATTACCAATAAAAATGGAAATTCAGGAGCTCTCCGTCTTCTATAAATCGTTCCGGGCCTTGAACAAAGTGACCATGCCCGTTTATGAACACAAAGTCACCGCCATCATTGGTCCCTCTGGCTGCGGCAAGTCCACCCTCTTGCGTTCACTAAACCGAATGACTGATTTAGTTCCTGGCGCTCTCATAGAAGGGAAAGTATTGTTAGACGGAGAGGATATTTACGATCCCAAAAAAGATGTTGTCGATGTGCGCCGGCGGGTCGGCATGGTCTTCCAGCACCCTAACCCATTTCCCATGAGCATTTACGACAATGTTGCTTTTGGGCCCCGACTTTACGGCTTAAAAAAACGGGCATTCCTGGACGAGTTGGTGGAAAAGAGCCTGCGCAGCGCTGCCTTGTGGGATGAGGTTAAAGATAAGCTTCACCAATCCGGTATGGCGCTCTCCGGCGGCCAGCAACAGCGCCTCTGCATCGCCCGGGCCATTGCCATTGAACCAGAAGTGATCCTGATGGACGAACCGGCAAGCGCCTTAGATCCGGTGGCTACCCTGCGCATTGAAGAGCTCATCTTCCAGTTGAAAGAGCGGTTTTCCATTGTCATTGTCACCCACAACATGCAACAGGCCGCCCGCGTTTCCGATTACACCACTTTTTTGCTCATGAACGAAGAACGCGCCGGCGAGCTAATCGAGTTTAACGTGACAACAACCCTCTTCACCAGGCCCAAGGACAAACGCACAGAAGACTACATCACGGGAAGGTTTGGATAAAGGAAAAGATCGTGTTATTCTTATGTTTTGGACACTCAGTCCTATCCAGATGGTAAAGGACCAGGCTAACCACTTTTTGAATGATTGGCGGCAAGCCTTTTCGGCGAAAATGGCAACGGCGAGGTGTGTCCATCACTTAGTTACCGGACTCTGACGTTTTTATTTCAGCCACAGAAAAACACAGAATCCCAGAGATTTGGGTCGAAAAGCAAAGGAAAATCTGTGCTAATTTGTGTAATCTGTGGTAAGAATAGTTAGATCGAATCTAAAACGTCATTTTCGCCAGACTCCAGTGTTATTTCAGGTAGGAAATTGACCCGGCCTTCCAAACCTAACCAGCGTGGAAAGAAGCCAAGGCAACAAAATCCATGCTTTCCGGCAAATTCGTGGCAGCTTACACAGAAGCATTTTCACCTTCCTTCAGGAAATAGAGGCGCACTCAGACAGCCATCAAACTGAGAGGAGATATAACTTATGGTACGAGAGAACTTCGATCGAAAATTACGACACATTCGGGATGAAGTATTGCTCTTAGAAAGCATGGTGGAAAATGCCATCCGGGAATCAGTCGTTAGTTTAAAAGCTCGGGACTTGGAAACTGCTAGACAGTTGATCGCCGCGGACAAAGAAATCAACACTAAACGGCTGGATATCGAGAATGAAACATTAGTGCTTATCGCCACCCAACAGCCGGCCGCGCGTGACCTTCGCTTCTTAGCTTCGGTGATAGACTTGGCCTCGGAGCTGGAACGAATGGGAGATTATGCCAAGGGTATTGCCAAAATCAACCTGATGATGAAAGAAGAACCGTTTATCAAGCCGCTAATTGACATTCCGGCCATGGCAAGAAAAGCGACAGACATGCTACACCGGGCTACAGAAGCTTTCATCAGCGGAGATGTGGAAACTGCTTATGCCATACCCTTAGAGGACGACGAGGTCGATGCCCTCTATAACCAGGTTTACCGCGAGCTATTAACCCTGATCATGGAAAATCCTCGCCATATCACGCAGGCAACTTACCTCCTTTGGGCAGCGCATAATCTGGAGCGCACCGCCGATCGAGTGACCAACATCTGCGAGAGGGTAATTTACATGGTGACCGGCCGGCTCATTGAGTTAGACGACCAACAGCGGAAAGATGAAGAGGCCACGGGATAACACAGGTACTGGACTCTGGCGTTTTTTATTTTAGCCACAGAAAAACACAGAACTTCACAGATTGGGGTCGAAAAGCAAGGGAAAAGAGGAAGAAAAACTAACGTGGAGCTCGCAACTATCATTACCGCTATTATCATTACACTCCCCATCATGCTGCTCACCTTAGCTCAAGTAGCGGAGCGGTGGCATTCCTGGCGTATCCTCGCCTGGCTCATTTTGGGCATCGTCCAATTGCTCTGGGGCATCAGTATCCTTAGCGCTCTCCTTACTGCCACAATAGGCAGCCATTTTACCTTGAACCCGCCAAGTAATATGAAGGCTATTTTGTCCTTAGATTGGCGTTTCGTCACCATCGATCTACTTGTTACCTTTCTGACAAGCAGCTTGATTTTCCTGCCAGTGGTACGTCGGGCAATAGCAAAAATCCTGCCACTGGAACAGGACAACACAGTACACACTACCGCTTTGCTCTACGCCATCTGGCTTCTAGGGCTGATGGCAATCCAGTATCAATTCCTGCGCCACATAACAAACATGAAAAACTTATCAATAAACGGCTGGATGCTATGGGGCCAGGCGCTTTATTTTGCCATCATTGGCATCGTAGGCGTTGGCATCTGGGTACGCCGTTCCCCAAAGGAAACATGGCAGCGGTTGGGGTTTGGCCGGCTGCAAAGCACGGATTGGCTTATCATCTTCGGCAGCGTACTGCTCATGTTAGGATTACAAGCCTTTTGGTCAATAGCTTATAGCCTATTCTCCCCCGGCAGCTTCCAAAACATGGAAGCACTGAACGACCAACTTTTGGGGCAACTGCTAAATCCATGGGGGGCACTGAGCATCGGGTTAAGTGCCGGCATCGGAGAAGAAATGCTCTTCCGGGGCGCTATCCAGCCCCGTTTTGGGCTCTTGTTAACCAGTATTATCTTTGGCCTGATCCATACCCAATACAACCTTATCATCTTACCTTTAATCTTCCTCTTCGGGCTCATTTTAGGCTGGATCAGACAGCATCGTAACTTGACGGTCTCTATTTTCACCCATGCCGTGTACGACAGTAGTTTAGTGCTACTCGCCATCGCGGCACAGCGACTGACCACATAGCGAATGAAACGACTCGGTACAATTCCATATCCTCAGGAAGCAAAAGATGAGACCAAACACGCTAAATCCAGAAACAGAGCAAAGCGCTTTTGCCAAATGACATGCTGCTTCCTATAATATGCTGATTTATGTCGTTAGCGTGAACCAGGGTACACACCCTTGATTGATTCAATGCCATGGACTCTTTCCTCATGTGTGCCGCTCCGGCTAACAGAGCAGGCAACAGGAAAGAGCCTTTTGTAACCACAAGGAGGTTATCGGATGAGCAAGAAGTGGATATATTTATTCAGCGAAGGTAACACCGGCATGAAGGACCTGCTCGGAGGAAAAGGTGCCAACTTAGCCGAGATGTCAAACGCCGGCTTACCGGTTCCGCCAGGATTTACTATCACCACAGAAGCATGCAACGCCTACAATGATCTGGGGCAAAAGTTCCCAGAAGGCCTATGGGAACAGACGCTGGCAGCTCTCAAGGTGATTGAAGGGCAAACTGGCAAGCATTTAGGCGACCCCAACAATCCATTGCTGGTCTCCGTCCGCTCCGGCGCCAGGGTCTCCATGCCCGGCATGATGGACACCGTCCTGAACCTGGGGCTAAACCGGGAAACGTTAGAAGGATTGGCCAAGTTGACTAACAATCCTCGCTTTGCCATGGATGCTTACCGTCGTTTCATTCAAATGTTCGGTAAAATCGTCATGGGCGCTACCGGCGATGAGTTCGAAGAAATCATGGACGAGTACAAAGCGAAGACGGAAGGCGGCCAGGATACAGATCTGACCACGGAAATGCTGGAAGAAATCGCCGATAAGTTCAAAGAGATCATCAAAGTGGAAACGGGCAAAGACTTCCCCGAGGACCCGTTTGAGCAACTCCGCATGGCCATTGCCGCCGTTTTCGACTCCTGGATGACCAAGCGGGCAATTGACTATCGGAACTTCAACAAACTGCCGCACAACTGGGGCACCGCAGTCAACGTTGTGACCATGGTCTTCGGCAATATGGGCTTTGATTCCGGAACCGGAGTCGCTTTCACACGCAACCCAGCCACCGGCGAGAAGAAACTATTCGGCGAATACTTGCTGAACGCCCAAGGCGAAGATGTTGTAGCCGGCATCCGCACGCCCCACCCCATCGAGATGATGGCCAAAGAACTGCCAGAAGCTTATAAACAATTCGTGGAAATCGCCAAGCGACTGGAAGAGCATTACAAAGACATGCAAGACATGGAGTTCACCATTGAGCGGGGCAAGCTCTATATGCTGCAGACCCGCACCGGCAAGCGCACTGCCGCCGCCGCAGTGAAGATCGCCGTAGATATGGCCCACGAAGGGCTCATCAATAGAGAAACAGCCGTAATGCGGGTGGCACCGAAACAGCTTGACCAGCTCTTGCACCCTACTGTGGACCCGGACGCCAAAGTAGAGGTGCTTGCGAAAGGTCTGCCGGCCAGCCCCGGTGCCGCCAGCGGCAAGCTCGTCTTTGATCCGGACAAAGCCGAAAAACTGGCTGCCAGTGGTGAAAAAGTGATCTTAATGCGAGTTGAAACTGCCCCGGATGATTTCCACGGAATGGTAGCTGCTCAGGGCATCGTCACTGCTCGCGGCGGTATGACCTCTCACGCGGCAGTGGTTGCACGCGGCATGGGGAAATGCTGTGTCGTAGGCTGCGGCGAGTTAAATATTAACTACGAAGCGGGAACCGTCACCGTCAACAACAAAATGCTTCAAGAAGGAGACTGGATCACGCTGAACGGTTCCACCGGCGAAGTCCTGAACGGCCAGGTGCCGACAAAAGAGCCGGAAATGAGCGGCAATTTCAAGACCTTGATGAGCTGGGCCGACGAATTCCGCACCATGGGCGTGCGCGCCAACGCCGACACGCCGCATGACGCCCAGGTCAGCCGTGACTATGGCGCTGAGGGGATCGGCCTTTGCCGCACCGAGCACATGTTTTTCGAAGGTGATCGCATTGACGCCGTGCGGGAAATGATTGTCGCTTCCACACTGGAAGAGCGTAAAGCAGCACTGGCAAAGGTTGAGCCACTGCAACAGGGTGACTTCGAGGGCATTTTCCGGGTCATGGACGGCTATCCGGTCATCATCCGCACCTTAGATCCGCCTTTGCACGAGTTTCTGCCCAAAGAGCCAGAAGAGATCGCTGGATTAGCTAAGAAGATGGGCATTTCTGCCGCAGTTCTGCAGGAAAAAGTAGAAACGCTCGCCGAGGCCAACCCAATGCTCGGCTTCCGCGGCTGCCGCTTAGGCATCCGCTACCCGGAAATTACCGAAATGCAAGCACGGGCCATCTTCAAAGCCGCCGTGACGGTCAAGAAGGAAGGCATTAAGGTGCACCCAAAGGTGATGATCCCGCTGGTGAGCCTGGTCGACGAGCTGAAACTACAGGAAGCCATCGTGCGCAAGGCGGCGAAGGATGTACAGGCGGAAACGGGCATCTCCTTCGACTACGAAGTCGGCACGATGATCGAGCTGCCACGTGCGGCGCTAACTGCTAACGAGATCGCCGAGGTAGCCGAGTTCTTCTCCTTCGGCACCAACGACCTTACACAAACCACCTTCGGCCTCAGCCGTGACGATGCCGGCCGCTTCTTGCCATTCTACGTGGAAAAGAAAATCATCAAAGATGATCCGTTCCAGGTACTTGACCAGGAAGGCGTCGGCCAGTTGGTACAAATGGGCACCGAGCGAGGGCGCTCTACCCGGCCGGATCTGGAAGTCGGCATTTGCGGCGAACACGGCGGCGAACCTAACAGTGTTAAGTTCTGCCATCGCGTCGGCTTGAACTATGTTTCCTGCTCGCCTTTCCGAGTACCGATCGCCCGGCTGGCTGCAGCGCAGGCTGCCTTGGAAGAAAAAGGGTACTAACTCTTTTGGTAAGTGTGTTAATGCGGAGGCGACCCGTGGCGGGTCGCCTCTTTTCTTTAAGGTGGAGAGAAACAGATGGCCTTTTTCTACACGCCTTTGAGGGAAGATAGTCATTGGCAGTTGTTGCAGCGCCACGATGCTGAAGCTCTGTTCCGCGGAAGGGATTTACCCGGGGGTGTCCCCCCGGATAAATCTAGTTGTCGTCGACCGCTGCTTCGAAAATAGGACGCAGATAATACTGGCCGCTGACTTCCATGCCGCCGGCGGCACCGCTGTTCCGACCAATGGTCGTCGATTGCTGGGATACACGCACGACATAGTCATTCACATTGCCACCCAGGTTGTGCGTAAAAGTGCGGGTTTGGCCTCGAGCAACAGTCTGCCAGCCGCTGTCATAATCCGGCGGATCGGGGATCCAGACGCGCAGGTAAACCTGCGCTGCCATTTCGTCACCTTGCATGCGCACCATCAAACGGGACATGGCCGCGCTGCGACGGCAGGAGCGGGAGGAATGAGAAGTTCAACTTCTTGGAGAAGTTGAACT
>WFQT01000413.1 GCA_015486895.1 Anaerolineae bacterium | reverse complement strand
CCGGAAGGTGTAGAAATGGTCATGCCTGGAGATAACGTGAACTTGAAGGTGAAGCTGATTGCGCCGGTAGCACTGGAAGAGGGAAGTCACTTCGCTATTCGTGAGGGTGGTCACACCGTGGGTGCCGGTGTCATCACCAAGATTATAGAATAAGGTACGTGTGAGAGAGAGGTAGCTTGTGTGGCTACCCCTTTCTGCCTGGGAGGAATGCATGGCGAAACAGCAGCGGATTCGCATTAAGTTGAAGGGGTACGATCATCGGGTCCTGGATCGTGCTGTGCGGGATATCGTTGATGTTGCCGAACGCACGGGGGCAATGGTCGTTGGTCCGGTCCCTCTGCCGACGCACATTGAGAAGTTCACGGTGACTCGTTCTCCATTTATTGATAAGGATTCCCGTGAGCAATTCGAGATTCGCACCCACAAGCGCGTGATGGATTTAGTGGATCCCGGCTCAAAGACCATTGATAACTTAATGCGTCTGAACCTGCCGGCGGGCGTTGACATTGAGATTAAGCTGTAGTCGCTAAGGTATTGCTATTTTTGGTTTATCCAGTTGTTCATTTGCTTGAATGTTAAAGGATGCGAGCCACAACATCATGTTGAGGTTAATTCCATAAGGGGATGATGCGGCGGTAAGCTGGCAGTCCCGGGAGGATTGTTGTGTGAAAGGAATACTGGGTAGGAAAGTGGGCATGACCCAGCTCTTCGACGATGCCGGTTTAGTGGTTCCGGTGACTGTCATTGAAGCGGGGCCATGCTTTGTTACACAGGTGAAACGTCATGAGACGGATGGCTACGAGGCCATTCAGATCGGTTTTCAGGAAACTGAGGAGCGGAAACTGACCAGGGCCGAACGTGGCCATTTGGGGTTGTTGAAAGCGGACAAAGCGCATCCGAGTCGGAAGCAGTTGGATGAGCCTGGCCTACCCTTGCGCACCTTACGCGAAATACGTGTGGAGGATGCTGGCCGCTACCAAGAGGGGCAACGGTTGGATGTCGGGATGTTTTCTGAAGGCGAATTGGTGGATGTGGTTGGCACTTCGAAAGGACGCGGTTTCCAGGGCGTGGTGAAGCGCCATGGATTCAGTGGTGGCCCCAAGACGCATGGTCAGTCTGACCGTCGGCGGGCGCCTGGCTCTGTTGGTGCCGGTAGCACGCCAGGCCGTGTTTTCAAGGGGATGCGCATGGCCGGTCATATGGGGAACCAACGGGTAACGCAGATGAACCTGCGGGTAGTTCGGGTGGATCCGGAACAGAACTTGTTGGTGGTTCGTGGGGCTGTGCCCGGTTCGAAAGGGGGCCTGTTATTGATCCGCGAAGCTCGAAAGCAAAAGCAGGGGTAGGAAGATGAAAGCGATCGTGAAAAATATGGCGGGCGAGCAGGTCAGTGAGATGGAGTTGAATGATGCTATTTTCGCCGCGCCTGTGAACGAGTCTTTGATGCATCAGGCGTTGGTGCGCCAACTTGCCAATGCTCACCGGGGAACGCATAAAACAAAAGGACGCAGCGACGTTGCTGGTGGTGGGGCGAAACCGTGGCGGCAAAAAGGTACAGGCCGGGCGCGGCAGGGTTCCATTCGGGCACCGCAGTGGCGCCACGGCGGCACTGTCTTTGGTCCCCAGCCTCGCTCTTACGAAAAGAAGATGCCGCGTAAGATGCGTCGGGCAGCTTTGCGTTCTGCTCTTTCGGTAGTAGCTGGCAGAAACGCTTTAGTTGTTGTGGATGAAATTTCCTTTGAGGTGCCGAAGACTCGGGAGATGGAAGCGTTGTTAGAACGCTTAGAGATCTATGGTAGCGCTTTGATCCTCCTGCCGCAGCGGGATGATACCATTGAACTCTCAGTGCGCAACATTCCTGATGTGAAGATATTGCACGCGGCGTACTTGAACATCCGAGATTTGTTGGGGTACGAAACGGTGGTTTTGCCGCTTTCTGTGCTCCCGACCATTGAGGCGATATTAGGTTAGGAGGCAGGTCATGCATTTGTACGATATCCTGAGGCGGCCAGTGATCACTGAGAAAAGCAATATAATGGCTTCCGCCTATAATCACTATACGTTTGAAGTGGATGTGCGTGCTAATAAGCATCAGGTCAAAGCGGCTGTGGAGCAGATTTATAATGTTCACGTGACGAAAGTGAATATTATCACCCAGCCGGCGAAGTTCGGTACCTGGCGTGGGCGACGTGTACAGCGGCGTACGGCTTGGAAGAAGGCCGTGGTGCACCTGGCCCAGGATGAGTCAATTGCCCTCTTTGAGGGCGTTTAGTCGCTGAGGGATAAGGGCAGGCGGCAAAGGACGCGAGCCTTAACCGGTGGTTGCCGATTAAGCAGGTAGCGCCTGTCCGCTCGGCTATTTGCCGGGTTAGCTTGCAATGTGAGGAGTTTTTTAGTTATGGCGGTAAAATTTTATAAGCCGACGACCCCTGGCCGGCGAGGAATGAGTGTTTCCACATTTGAGGAAATCACTCGCTCGCAGCCGGAGCGTTCTCTATTGCGACCATTACGTAAACGAGCCGGACGCAATAATCAAGGGCGATTGACTGTCCGGCATCAAGGTGGTGGTCACAAGCGCCGTTACCGTGTTATTGACTTCCGGCGCGATAAATTTGGTGTGCCGGGGCGCGTGGATAGCATTGAGTATGACCCTAATCGCTCTGCCAGGATTGCTTTGATCGTGTACGCCGATGGGGAGAAGCGGTACATATTGGCTCCCTTGGGTCTGAAAGTTGGTGACCAGGTGATGTCTGGAGTGGACGCGGAGGTGCGCGCGGGTAATGCTTTGCCTCTTTCCAGTTTACCGTTGGGTACCCAGGTGCACAATGTGGAGTTGTATCCCGGTCGGGGTGGACAGTTGGTGCGCTCTGCCGGGACGTCGGCACAGTTGGTGGCTCGTGAAGGTGATTATGCCACTTTGCGCTTGCCCAGCGGAGAGGTGCGTAAGGTCCGGGTGGAGTGTCTGGCTACGATTGGGCAGGTCGGCAACGCGGACCACGGTAATATCAAGCTCGGTAAGGCGGGCCGGAAACGTTGGCTGGGGTGGCGACCGGAAGTCCGGGGTTCGGCCATGGACCCGGCATCCCACCCGCATGGTGGTGGTGAAGGTCGCTCGCCAATAGGTATGCCTGGGCCGAAGACGCCATGGGGCAAGCCTGCATTGGGTTATAAGACGCGCCGTCGGAAGACGTCGAACAAGTACATTGTTCGGCGTCGCGGTAAAGGTCGTTAATCTTTTTAGGGAGAGGGTAAGTATTTATGTCTCGATCGCTGAAAAAGGGGCCGTATGTTGATGAGAAGTTGCTGCGGAAGATCGAAATGATGAATCGGCGCGGTGAGAAGAATGTGGTCAAGACTTGGTCACGGGCTTCTACCATTTTCCCCCAGATGGTCGGCCATACCATTGCTGTCCATGATGGCCGCCGGCATGTCCCGGTGTATATCACTGAGAATATGGTGGGGCACAAGTTGGGCGAGTTTGCTCCGACTCGTTACTTTCGCAGTCACATTTCCAAGGGAGAAAGAATCTCTCGTCGGTGAGGTTTTTACTGAGAGAAGGGTAAGCGATGGCAGAGTACGAGAGCTTTGAGGTTAGAGCTGTTGCAAAGTATGTGCCGATATCGGCGCAGAAGGTGCGTTTAGTCATCGACCAGGTACGCGGCATGCGGGCTGAGGATGCCCTGGCAGTATTAGCGTATATGCCTCAGCGCGCAGCGCTACTGGTGACTAAGACTATTGCGTCGGCATTGGCCAATGCCGACGAGAATTTTGGTTTTGACCGCTCGGATATGGTGATTTCTTATATTGCGGCTGATGAAGGCCCGACGCGCCGACATGGCCGCTTTGGTGCCAGGGGGCGTTTTAAGCCGATTCTGCGGCGTTCTTCGCATATTACTGTCGTATTAATCGAAGAAGAGGTGTCTTAGCTATAACTAGAGAAACGGGAGGCTGATTTTGGGTCGTAAAGTTCATCCTTATGGATTTCGTCTCGGTATCACACAGGACTGGAAGTCCCACTGGTACGCTGAAGGTAAGAAGTATAAGGAATTGCTGATCGAAGATGATAGCGTGCGCAAATTGATCTTCGACATGTTAGAGAACGCCGACGTGGAAGATGTACTCATTGATCGTTATCCGCGACAAATCCATGTGAGGGTGCGTACAGCTAAGCCGGGGGTGGTTATCGGTAAACGTGGCGAAAATGTAAATAAACTGCGCGAGCGGCTGGCTACAATGACTGATAAGAAGATTAAACTGGACGTGGAAGAGGTGAAGCGCCCAGAACTAAGCGCCACGTTGGTGGCACGCAGCATTGCCGGGCAGTTAGAGCGCCGTATTTCCTACCGACGGGCGATGCGTCAGGCGATTGGCCGGGCTATGCGTAACGGTGCTAAGGGAGTCATGATCGCATGTTCTGGCCGTCTGGCAGGTGCAGAGATGGCTCGCCGAGAATTGACCCGGGAAGGTCGGGTGCCGCGGCATACCTTGCGCGCTGACATTGATTATGCCCAGGATGAGGCGTTGACAACATTTGGCCGTATTGGGGTCAAGGTGTGGATTTATAAGGGTGATATTTTGCCTGAGGAAAAGCCTTCCGAGACCATGGGGGCCGTGTAAGCGGCTCTCTGGGCGTCGGAACGAGGAGTAACGTAGCATGTTAATGCCAAAGCGTGTGAAATATCGCAAGATGCACCGCGGTCGTATGCGGGGCATGGCCAGGCGCGGCAACTTTGTCGCCTTTGGGGAGCTGGGGTTGCAGGCATTGGAACCGGCCTGGATCACTAGCCGCCAAATTGAGGCAGCACGTCGGGCCATTGTTAGGCACTTGCGTCGTGGTGGTAAGGTGTGGATCCGAATTTTCCCGGATAAACCGGTGACTGCCAAAGCTGCCGAGACCCGCATGGGTAGCGGTAAAGGTAATGTGGATCACTGGGTTGCTGTTGTCAAGCCGGGACGGATGATGTTTGAGATTGCCGGCGTGAGTGAGGAT
>WFQT01000412.1 GCA_015486895.1 Anaerolineae bacterium | reverse complement strand
GCGTGTGTGACGTACAGAGCTCGGTTTCTCCACTTTTTTGGTCCCAATGGTTTTCTCATTCATACTTCAATTGTACGCCGAACCAGCACTGAAACAAATGCGCTGGCCTGAATTTGACAAGACGCTTGATCCCTTAACTTGTAGCCAAAGATATTAGACAAGGTTGGCATAATATTGGCGAATGGTTCGGCCCTTATGATGATCCTACTAACAGGTTTGCACACATTGATGCTTTTAATAGCGCATGGGATTTAGCGGATAGACAGGCGGCAGTGATCAAGAGCCACTGTGATCGGGATTTGTTTGAGGCCAGATATAGAAAGGCCAAAGTGATTTATGTGCTTCGTGACCCAAGAGACACCATGACTTCTTGGTTCCACTACCTGAATAGAGACGAATATTATAAATACAATTCTCAAGTGCCAGATCACCGCTGCAAGTCCTTTTCGGAATTCCTCCGGAGGCCTGTATCACCTTTCCTGAAGTATAGCTATTCATTACATGGCGATTTTTCGAATGTGGCGGAGCGGTGGGCTTCTCATGTCAGCGGCTGGCTAAAGGCAGCCGACTCTGATCCCAATGTGTTAGTGGTGCGCTACGAGGAATTGTATAAGGAATACAAGCCCGTCTTGAAGGAGGTGGCAAGTTTTCTCGGATTGCGGTTGAGGTTACGAACCCGGCCAATAGGTTTGAATGACGCGCCATCTATTTTGCCGCGCAAAGGGATCATAGGAGATTGGCGGAATGTGTTCTCGGAAGCCGATGAAGCATTCCTGCGGGAGGCGGTTGAACAGGCTGCCATTGAATGGGAACGGGTGATATATTATCCCACTAATGGTGGATGATCTTGAGCCTTATTAAAGTTCCAATCGACTGGCTATTGTCCTGGCTTGCAACGCCCCGGGCCGCTCGGGTAGTTGGCGAGCCTTTCTTCTGGCTCACGGGCATGCGCCGCAAGGGGCAGAAGATTGATTTGTCACAGGTCAAACGGGTGCTGGTGGTGCGGTTGGATGAAATTGGCGATGTGGTGCTAACCACGCCATTCTTGCGGGAATTGCGGCGAAATCTTCCGAATGCGTGGGTTACGCTGGTGGTGAAGCCACAGGTTTACAATCTGGTGGAACTCTGCCCTTATGTGAACGAGGTGCTGACTTATGATTGGGGGGAAAAGGGACGTTCTGGCGAATTGCGGCGGCACGTGGGAGCAATCAAATTGGCGGCCCAACATCTCTGGAAGCGAAAATTCGATCTTGCTGTCCTCCCCCGCTGGGACGCTGACCACTACTATCATGGCACCTTCCTGGTCTACTTCAGCGGCGCGCCCTGGCGGGTTGGGTATTCGGAGGGCGTCATTAGCCACAAACGGCGACTCAATGGCGGATACGACCGCCTGTTTACTCATGTGCTCAATGATAGTACGGTGAAGCATGAGGTAGAGCACAACCTGGACGTGATTCGCTTCCTGGGTGGGCAGGTACAGGACGAGCGGTTAGAACTTTGGCTGAGTGAAGAGGACGAGACTTTCACAGAGCAAATGCTGAAATCTCACGGGGTCGGTCCCGACAACTTGCTGATTGCGTTCGCGCCAGGTGCAGGTGTTCCAAAACGGATGTGGCCGTTAGGTAACTTTATCGAACTGGGAACCTGGCTAAAGAGTCAGTATGCGGCCCATTTGGTGGTGGTGGGTGGGCGGGGCGAAGAACGGCTGGGCCGAGAACTCCAGCAAAAAATCGGCGATACCGTGATCAATGCAGTAGCTCAGACAACGCTGCGGCAGACCAGCGCCTTGCTGAAACGCTGTCACCTCTATGTAGGCAATGACGCAGGACCGATGCATTTGGCGGCTGCTGCAGGGATCCCTGTGGTCGAAATCTCGTGTCATCCGCTGGATGGTTCACCGTCGCACCCAAACTCACCCGTCCGGTTTGGACCCTGGGGGGTTCCGCACATTGTACTTCAGCCAGAAAAAGCTATTGCCCCTTGTTCCAAGGCGTGTAATGCTACCCAAGCCCATTGCATCCTTAGCATTACGGTTGGACAGGTGAAAGAGGCTATCATGCCGCTGCTCTCGCAAAGCCGCCCTGTGCTCCAGAGGTGGGTATCGAAACATGCAGACTGATGTCATTCGAGAACAAGTGATCCGCTCCTTGCGTGAAAACTCCCAACTGTGCCTTGAGGCGATTGAGAGGTACACGGGTGCCATCGTCCAGGCCACAGAGGCAATCTGGGGTTGCTTTCGGCGCGGGGGAAAAATTCTGCTCTTCGGTAACGGCGGCAGTGCTGCTGATGCTCAGCACATCGCTGCTGAATTTGTTGGGCGCTTCATAAGGGAGCGTATTCCTCTACCCGCCATTGCGTTGACTACGGATACATCGATCCTTACCGCTATCGCCAATGATTACGGCTTTGAACAAGTCTTTGCCCGTCAGGTAGAGGCACTTGGTAAGCCTGGGGATGTTGCGATAGCTATCAGCACGAGTGGTAATTCGCCAAACGTATTGGAAGGGGTAAGGGCCGCGAACGCGCAGGGTCTCACCAGCGTTGGCCTGGCAGGGGGCGACGGGGGACGGCTGGCTGGAATCGTAGATGTCTCGATCGTGGTCCCCTCGACTAATACAGCCCGGATTCAGGAATGTCATATCACTATTGGGCACCTGTTTTGCGAGATCGTTGAGAGGCTGCTTTTTGCCGAAAGCGCACGTGGCAACGTCCGGTCTTCCAACGTTAAGGTCGTGGAGTGGGATGCGCTTTTAGCCTTGCGTGAGCAGTGGCGGGCTGAGAGAAAGACCGTCGTCTGGACAAACGGTTGCTTTGACTTACTTCATGTTGGACACGTGCGAAGCCTCCGGATGGCCAAAGCTCTGGGAGATGTCCTGGTGGTGGGGGTAGACAGCGACGAATCGGTCCGTCAACTGAAGGGCCCTGGACGTCCCATTGTCCCTGTTCATGAGCGCGTCGAAGTCCTGGCGAGTTTGGAAAGTGTGGACTACGTGATTGTTTTCGATGAACTTACCCCGGAGGTTGCGCTCTCCCGTTTGAAACCTGATATTCATTGCAAGGGTGCCGATTATGCTCCACCCGATGGGAAGCCAATCCCTGAGGCGAGCGTGGTCAGATCATACGGGGGGCGGATAAAGTTTCTTCCCTTAGTGCCGTTCGCCTCAACCTCTGAACTTATCCGACGGTTAAGAGAAATGAGTTAGTGAAAGGGAAGATGGAATGGACGAAAAAGAAGAGGCGGGCTGTGTTTCTTGATCGAGATGGCACGCTCATTTACGATGTGGGTTATCCCCGAGACCCCCGACAGGTTCAGTTACTTCCTGGCGCGGGGCAGGCGTTGAAGAAGCTAAAGGAACAAGGATTCCTGTTGGTTCTGGTCAGCAATCAGTCGGGGATAGGAAGGGGCTTGGTGACAGCAGAGCAGGCGGAGCAAGTTCACCAGGAATTTCTTTCGCAGTTGGAGCGATACGGAGTACAGCTCGATGCAGTCTACTATTGCCCTCATGCGCCTGGGGAACAGAACCGTTGCCGCAAGCCCTCACCGGCGATGCTCCTACAGGCAGCTAAGGAATTGGATCTTGACCTGACTCGATCCTTTATGGTTGGAGACAAGGCCAGCGACGTTGAAGCAGGCAAACGGGCTGGTTGTCAGACGGTTCTGCTCTCGACCAAGCCAGTGCTTGATGAACTCGACCCGATGCCTGATGAAGTAGCCGGCAGCTGGCCGGAGGTTGTACAGTGCATTTTAGGCCGCTCTGGAGCGCGAGGATGAGAGAAAAAGCGTTACGCGATATAGTAACTGCCTTCCCCGGCAAGCGTGTTCTCATCGTTGGTGATGTGATGTTGGATGAGTACATCTGGGGTGAAGTGCGGCGCATCTCGCCCGAGGCCCCGGTACCTGTGGTCGAGATCCGCCGCCGGGTTTATCTGCCAGGTGGAGCAGCTAACACAGCCGCCAATGTGGTCGGCCTAGGTGGTCGAGCGATGCTGGGTGGCGTGGTTGGCCGGGATCATCAGGCCGAAGAACTTCGCAACGCACTTACGCAAATCGGCGTGGAG
This sequence comes from Anaerolineae bacterium, assembly GCA_015486895.1. GTDB lineage: Bacteria > Chloroflexota > Anaerolineae > JAADDB01 > JAADDB01 > S014-12. The sequence continues at coordinate 40,506 of WFQT01000412.1, read as the reverse complement.
TTCGACGGCTTGGTTGTTGATGACCAGCGTTCCACCACAACTAAAACCCGTATAGTTGCCCACAACCAACACGTCGTTCGCGTGGACTCTGAGCAGCGGGTGCCTTTGCGGGCTGATCTAGAGGACATGCTGCTTCAATGGGCCGAGAGACGGATAGCCGAAGCCGATGCCTGTGTTCTCTCTGATTATGCTAAGGGGGTTATTTCGTCCAGGCTTGCTGAGCGCTTCATCCAGTTGGCGAAGGACGCTGGTAAGCCGATGATTGTGGATCCTAAAGGCACGGACTATGCTAAGTACCGCGGTGCTACCGTGGTCACGCCCAACGTACATGAAGCAGAGCAAGCATTGAACCGCGAAATCCATAGCGAGGCCGACCTGCTGGAAGTTGGCCGACGACTGTGCGTCATTCTTGAGGGAAGCGCACTACTAATCACCCGTGGAGCGCAAGGCATGTCCTTGTTCCTGGACGGGGGTCGGACTACTATAGACATCCCGGCTGTAGCCCGAAACGTTTTCGATGTTACGGGAGCTGGCGATACTGTCGTCAGCACACTAGCGATGGCTTTGGCATCGGGCGCCACTTTGGAACAGGCCGCGCGCTTGGCGAATCAGGCTGCCGGTATTGTAGTGGGAAAGGTGGGAACGGCTACAGTCACCGGCGAAGAACTGATGAACGGTGAGTTCATTGACTCTTCGTCCGTGTAGTTCTCGAACCCTTGCTTGCGCACGCCAGTGGTAGCAACAGCGGTTGGAGGCATCCCAGAGCAGGTCGAACATGGAGTGACTGGGTTCCTGGTACCACCGGGGAATGCGGAAGCGATGGCTTCTCGGATTGAGCAAATGCTTTCTGACGATAAACCGCGTAGGGAAATGGGCGCTCAGGCGGCCAAGGCTGCTCGTATGCGTTTCAACCTGGAGCAGCAAGTGAACAAGTATTTGCATTGGTATCAAGAGATCCTGGAAGAGTGGGAACTTGGAAAGGAAAGGGGCCATGCGCTGTCCAACTCTGAATGAACTCCCACCCCCGCCGCCGGGCAAAACCGGCTGGCCGTGGACGGGGGAGAGCCCGCAGTTGCCGGTTACGATGCCCGACCCTTCGGCTCTGCTCAGGGCAGGTGGCCGCCCCCGGCTGCGGGTGAGCATCGTCACGCCGTCGTACAATCAGGCGCAGTTCATCGAGGAAACTATCCGCTCGGTGTTGTTGCAAGGGTACCCAAACTTGGAATACATCGTTATAGACATAGACGGCGGTAGCACTTGTGGTAGTGTGGCCGTCATCCGTAAGGGCGATCCCTGGCTGGCGTGTGGCGCGCGAGAATTATTCTATTGAGAGGTATTCCGAGAGTGTTCATCAGATTCTATGTTCAATCCTGAACTGATACAAATCAAACGATGTTCGAGGAGTAGGAAGCAATGGCGAATGAATCGAAGTTTCATGTCCAAATAAACAATGAGGGTGTTATAACATCTTGTTCTACTCCATTACTGAAGACTGTATGCGACTCTATTGCAGTTACTATCCTTGGAAGCATCGATTTCATGGCGGATTATAGAAGCCTTGGTGTTTTTGTACCTATAGATGCCCAAATGATTGATGTAATTAGGAAGTTCTGCACTTCACAGGATTTGGTAGAGGAAGTTCACCGGCTGACCGAATTAATCGGCTCATATATAGTGATAGTTGAACAAGGTGGGGTAGTGTCATATATCTATACTTCTGGTGAGATTGACGTTCCTGTCTATTGTGGGCGGAATTCAAGAGGAATTGTAATTGATACATCCTGGCAAGCGATCCTGAAAAAGCTAGATCAGGTGGAGCTCTCTCGAGATAACTTAGAATATTTTCTTCGGCGCGGCTCCTGTCAATATCCCAAGACGCTTTTTCAGAACCTCTGGCATCTTAAACCATATGCACTTTATGCATTTCGTCCAGAGGGGATCACTCTGATAATGCAGGCGTTTCCTGGATTTCATACGATAGATTCCGCTAACCCCCCACAGTATGATATAGATGACTACTTAAAGGCAGTTGCTTGTTATAAAGACCATTATAATTCCTTTGATGTGGCGTATTCTGGTGGGCCTGACAGTCATGGCTTGGCATCTTTGTATAATGAAAAAGTAAGCCAACTGCTTACCGTGGACTACAAAGAGCCCTATGCTGACCTTCAGCGAAAACGAGAACGCGTGGCGGGCGCAAAAGCGGCGCAGCAATTAAAAAAGAAATATCCCAATGTTACGTTAGATTTTTCAGATGTGGATGGTTTCAATCGTTATTATCGGCACTTTGTTGACTATAATCCGTTTAGTGCCTTCTTTGCTATATTTTGTTATTCGTTAGCGAGTCACTCGGATGCGCAAGTGCTACTAAGTGGACAAAGTGCTGATAATATGTGGGATTGGGGTCTTCATCAAATATTTTTTCTGAGGAAAGGCTCTCATAGCACTCGTGTAATAGATGACATTGCTCATCTTGTTCAATCATCGCCTGTTAGTTTTAGAACCAGAGTTCGACGAACTATCGGTAAATATTTGACTAGATTTGTGATGATTCATTCATTTGAAAGAGAGAGATTTAAATATTTAGATAGATTTACGCGGTATTTTGGGCCGGAATTTGATTGTATGCAAGCTTTTCCATATAAGAAGTTTGTTCTCCAACGCTACGTGAATTATTGTACATCCGGGGAAACAATGGCGTGGGTCATTTCTGCCAGGTACTTCTCGATAAAGGGGATGCTTCCCTATATCTCACCTCTTGCGCTTCATGTAAATAGCCACATAAAGAGGCGCGATTATTTCGATATCAAGGCTCCATTACGGCATCGATTTTCTGAATTTGACCCTACTCGTATAAAATGGAATATAAAAGACCCTTCGAATTACCAGCGTTGGTTTCGATCGCCTTTCTTCGATCAATTAGAACATGACGATTTAGGTCAGCGCATTTTAGGTCTTCGTGCAAAGTTGGGTGTTATTGAATCAAGGTATGAATATCCTATGCAGGAAATCCACCTCTATCATCTCATCAAAATTATGGAGCAGGAATCAATAGTATTGGAAACAGCTCTCCTCTAGAATCGGCAAATATTGACCGAGAAAATATCAACGTGAGAATCTGAATATGCGAGCACTTGTAGTTGTTTCAGGCATCTTACCATACCCCAAAGCCAGCTCGGGTAATCCGGTGATAGCATGGGCTGTCGTGAAGGCGCTATTGGACCGGGGACATGACGTTTCTGTCTGTACGTTTCACCGGTGGCGTTATGACCTTTATCGCGATGAGGCACGGACGTTTCTTGAACAATTGGGGATTCGTGTGTACGATCTGGATGAGCAAGCGCCACCACTATCGAGAAAACGGCCTATGTCTCGGCTTGAGAAATACGCGCTGGCATTTCGGCGGGCTTTCCTACCGCGCGCGAGCGACTATTTCCCCCAAGTTGCCGTTGCACCCTTCCTCGCAGACGTCATTGCGATGGAACGGCCGGATGCACTTTATGTTTACGACTTTCCGGCTGCAGCGGTTGTGGCGGAGCTGCCTTCAGCACCACCCAGGCTAACCGCATTGGTGAATTTGAACCATTTGCACAATGCTGTGAGGCGGCGATCCACTCAGACGAACGGTTGGCGCGCGTGGGTGAATACCGTGCTTGTGCAGTTGTCTGATCGATCGTTGGAGCGGATAGAACTTGAGGTTATTCGCACGTCGGAGCGGGTTGTTGAACATGCTGCTCACCATGCAACCTGGCTACGCCAGCAAGGTGTCAAGCAATGTTTTTACCTGCCGAACCCTGTTGTGGATCACATCGGTTCGCGGTGGCAGGAAATGCGCCAGGCTTATCAGCTAGACAAGAAGAAGCCCGTTATTTTGTTCATTGGGCGTTTAGATAGCTTAATTAACCGTCCTGCCCTTAATCTGTTGGCATTTGAGATTTTACCTATACTTGAGCAGGAACTAGGGGTGGAGGGTTTTCAATTAGATATTGTCGGTACGGGTGAACTGCTTCCTGCCGTTAAGGATAAGTTGACCCGTCCTTCTGTGCGGATACGTGGCTTTGTTGAAGATGCGCCAGCGGAATTCCTTGGAAGCGACGTGCTGCTTGTACCCACCCCAGACGCATTGGGTTTCCGAACCCGCGTGGCCGAAGGGTTCTCTTACGGCTGCTGTGTTGTTTCCCACACGTCAAATGCCCTGGGGATGCCGGAGCTCGTTCACGAGGATAATGCCTTGTTAGCTGACAATGGCGCTGATCTGGCCAGACAGGTTGTGCGGGCCTTGCGCGATACAGATCTGCGACGTAGATTAGGACGCCGTGCTCGTGAAACGTACGAGACGAAGCTGGATGCAGCCAAGGTTTGCGGACGCATTGTTTCAGAGCTAGAGCAGATTGCTGTCCAACATTCAGCAACTCAAGTTTTTTAGGTAAATGTGCAGTTGGCAACTTGTTCGAAAACAAAGGCGAGGATGTCAGGTGAAGCAAAGAATCAGGACGTTGATTTTCCACGCTAGACAGATCAGGCACAAGCGGAAACTGGCAACTATTGTTCGGTCGCAGGCAGCATCCGATGTGATTTCATTGAAAGATTCAGGTTCTCAGTATCGTGTCGCAGTGATAGGCGCCGGCGCAATGGGACGTGATCAGTGTTTGGGACTTCAGAGAATACGCCAAGCCGAGATTGTAGCTGTGGCGGATCGTAACCCGGACGCTATAATAAGACTGCGTCAACAGGTGGATTTGCCGAAAACAAGATTCTACAGAGATACTCGCGAGTTATTGCATGCTGAAGAAGTAGATTTAATCTGCGTAGCCACCAACACGACGTCTCACGTAGAGATTGCCAATCTCGCTATCGAAGCAGGTGTGAAGCGGTTGATTGTGGAAAAGCCGATCGGCAACCAGGTGCTCGCGGCACGTCAGTTAGCTGACTTGTGCCGCGAGAGAGGAGTCAAAATCGCTGTCAATCATAGTCGGCGTTGGTCTAATGACTATGCTGCCATCAGGCGTTGTGTTGAGCACGGTTATGTAGGAACGCTGCGTCAGGTGTACGTGGTACCTGGGCCAGGTGGTCTGGCGATGGTGGGGGTTCATTTCCTGGATTTGATCGCTTATCTGGCGGATAGCAGGATTGCATGGGTTATCGGATTTCTGGACAAAGTACACAGGCCTAACAAGCGTGGCCCCCAATTTCAAGATCCTGGCGGTTACGCCTTGATTGGCCTGGAAAATGGTGTACGTGGTTATTTGGATGTGTCTGATGACTTGAACCGAAGAGGCAAGTTCTTGGTCTTGCGAGGTACTGCTGGCCGTATCGAGGTAGATGAGAGACAAGGAGAGTGGCACTTGATCAATGCGGTGTTCAGCCGTCAGACTTTTCGCTTCTCAGATGAGATGAAGCCTGCAGGTTTGTTTGCAAAAGTTGCAACTGAAATGTTATCAGACCGAGTGCCCTCTTGTGGTGCGGAAGAAGGTGTGGCGGCGTTGGAAGCGGTGATGGCGATACATCTATCCGATGAACGTCAACATGAGCAAGTTTCCCTACCGCTACAGGGCGCAGATGCCGAACTGGAGTTGCCTTTCCCGTGATTAGAAAGTATCTTGGTCAGGGCCGACGGTTTGTGCGTCGCTTCTTGAATGTACGAGATCATACGGAAGCCATTCTCGCTCAATACCGCTCGCTTAGTGAACGATTGCCTCAGGTACGCATTGCTGTTGCTGGCGCTGGCAGACATGCACGGCGACATTTGGAAGTGCTATCGGCGATGGCAAACGTCGATCTGGTTGGCATATGTAATCGCGGTAACTCCGATATTACCGCGTTGGCGCAGCAGTATCGCGTCGCTCAGACATTTGATGATTACCGCATTATGTTGGACGTTACACGACCAGATGGCGTTATTGTGGCGGTCAGCCATTTTGAGACTGTGTCGGTTGCCGCCGAATGCTTGACACGGCGCATTCCCTGTTTGATTGAGAAACCTGCTGGTTTTACCTCAGACAAGACCGCTCGTTTGGCCACCTTGGCTAACGAGAATCATTGCCTCAATATGGTTGGTGTCAACCGGCGCTTTTTGTCTGTACTCCATCAAGGGTTGTCTGCCATTTTACAAGAAGGTCCGTTGATCGGAATTGTTATAGAAGCACCGGAGGCGATTCGCCGGATTCGGACGGAGGGACGCTTTGATCCGCGACTCTATGATCTGTGGTTTGTTGGAAACAGCATCCATTGTATTGACCTCTTCCGCTGTATAGGAGGTGAAGTCGACGGATTCTGCGGCTTCAAGAATTCTTGGGAGGAACGCAATGGCGATAGTTTTACAGCGATCATGCGCTTGAGCAGTGGCTGCCTGGGTACTTTTGTCGCGCACTGGCACGCAGGTGGTAGCTGGAGTATCAAGTTATACGGGGATGGCGTTCGCGTTGAAATCTCGCTCGCTGGCAATACAAGCGGTGAAATTTACCGGGGAAAGAGGAGGTTTTCTATACCTGTGGATCCGATTGATCGACAATATAAGCCTGGACTCTATGTTCAGGACCAGACCTTTGTCAAGGCACTGGCTTTGGGGGAAACACTGCCGTATCCAGCCTCTGATCTCAATGATGCTGTCAAGACGATGCAGTTGATTGAGCAGATCGAAGGTGGCCTATGAATGACGAGAACTTGAATCAAGTTTCTGTCGTTGCCGAGGTTGGCTCCGTCCATGACGGCAGCTTTGGTAATGCCAAAAAGCTAATCGAAGTGGCTGCAAGCTGTGGCGTAGACGCTGTCAAATTCCAAACCCATATCGCTGCCGCGGAAACGTTGCGTGATGCTCCCATGCCACCTTATTTCAAAGGTGAGCCGCGTTATGATTATTTCGAGCGTACGGCTTTTAATCGAGATCAATGGAAGACTCTGAAAGCGCATTGTGAGGCCCATGGTGTTGAATTCCTCTCGTCGCCCTTCTCGATTGAAGCTGTCGAACTGTTAGAGGATGTGGGTGTAGGCCGCTACAAGATACCATCAGGTGAAGTGAGTAACCTGCCCCTTTTGGAGGTGATTGCCCAGACAGGTAAACCAGTGTTGCTCTCATCAGGCATGAGCTCATGGGCCGAACTGGACGAGGCTGTCAACACCATACTGCGTTACCACGACCGACTGACGGTGCTGCAATGTACATCAGAGTACCCTTGCCCGTATGAGGAAGCAGGGTTAAACGTGATGCTGGAGATGCGAGGACGGTACAAACTGCCTGTGGGGCTTTCTGACCATACGCTGACGCCTTATGCCTCGCTGGCGGCGGTCGTTTTGGGTGCGTCTGTTATCGAGAAGCACCTGACGTTCAGTCGTTTGATGTACGGTAGTGATGCACGCCACTCATTGGAACCGAAAGAATTCGAAGAACTTGTTCAAGGGATCCGTGCTATCGAGACGATGTTGTCCTCACGTGTGGATAAGGATGCCAATGCCCTTAGGTTGAAGGAGATGAAGAAGATTTTTGAGAAGAGTGTCGTCTCGTTGGTGGAAATTCCTCAAGGCGCTGTGGTTACCGCCGACATGATAGGAATCAAAAAACCAGGAACGGGGATACCCGCCAGCCGAATCAAAGATGTGTTAGGCAAGCGCACCAAACGAAGGATACCAAAGGATAGTCTTATCCGGGAAGAAGATCTCTTTGATATGTGAAGCGGGTACGTCTACCCAATCTGTGCAAATGTGACGGAGGGGTTTGTGCGCAAAGTATGTGTTGTAGTCGGCAGTCGGGCAAATTATGGAAGCATCAAGAGCGCTATGCGCGCCATTCAGGCTCACCCTGATCTGGAGCTACAGTTGGTTGTTGGGGCTTCTGCATTGCTGGACCGGTTTGGCTCGGTTGTAGAAGTCATCGAGGCTGATGGCTTCAAGCCAGATGCCAGAGTGCATATGATCATCGAGGGCGAGACACCTGCGACGATGGCCAAATCAACAGGCCTGGGGCTTTTGGAGTTACCCACAATTTTCGATAGACTCAAGCCGGATGTAGTGCTAACTGTGGGAGACCGCTTTGAGACAATGGCCACTGCCATTGCGGCTGTTTACATGAATATCCCTTTGGCGCACACAATGGGTGGGGAGGTTACCGGGACTATTGACGAGAGTGTGCGTCATGCGGTAACCAAACTGGCTCATATTCATTTTCCTGCCAACCGGTCTGCCGCCGAGCGAATTATCCGCATGGGCGAAGATCCGGCTACGGTACACGTGGTAGGTTGCCCTCGTATTGATTTGATAGCGGAGGTCGTTAGCAATGATGGCCGGCTGCCGGAACGAGCCTGGTTGGAGTATGAGGGTGTCGGAGGTCATATCAATTTGGATGAACCATTTTTGCTTGTGGCTCAATACCCCGTTACCACCGAATATGGTCAAGGGGAGCATCAGATCACCGAAACCTTGATGGCTCTCCATGAATTGCAGGTGCCGACCGTCATGCTTTGGCCTAATGTAGATGCTGGTGCCGAAGATATCGCCAGAGGGATGCGTAAGTTCCGTGAGCACTATCGTCACGACTATATTCGATTCTACAAAAACTTTCCTGTTGAAACTTTCATTCGCTTGATGATGCGCAGTGCTTGCATGGTAGGCAATTCCAGTTCCGCCATTCGTGAGGGAGCATTCCTGGGCCTACCTGCTGTAAACATCGGTACACGCCAGATGGGACGGGAGCGGGGCAGCAACGTCATCGACGTGGATTACGATCGCGAACAGATTATCGAGGCCATCCAACGGCAATTAGATCACGGACGTTATCCCTCTGAGCATATCTATGGAGATGGTCATGCTGGCGAGCGCATCGCCGACATTTTATCTACCTGTTCGTGGGAAGTGCAGAAACGGATGACGTATTGATGAAAATTCTCGGCTTGATCCCTGCGCGAGGGGGATCGAAAAGTATCCCGCACAAAAATATCGCTAGGTTGGCTGGACGGCCGCTCCTGGCTTATACATGCGAGGCGGCTTTGCAAAGCCAGTATTTGACTCGCGTTATCCTCTCCACGGACGACGAGGTCATCGCTGAAGTGGGGCGTGACTGTGGCGTGGAAGTACCATTCGTGCGACCGAGTGAACTGGCGCGTGACGACACACCCAGCCTGGCTGTAGCCCAACATGCCATCCGCTGGCTAATTGAGCACGAGGGGTGGCAGGCGGACGTACTGGTCTTACTACAACCCACCTCGCCGTTACGCCGGGCGCAGCATATTGATGAGGCTGTAGACCTGTTGCTGCGGAGTGGTGCTGAGACCGTAGTCAGTGTTGTGCAAGTGCCGCATCGTTACAGTCCGTACTCCGTCATGCGTCTTGTGGATGGATGTCTTGAAGATTTCTGGCAGGTGTCTGTGCCTTTCGACCGCTATAGGCGGCAGGAAGTTCCTGTTCTGTATGCACGCAATGGCCCGGCCGTGTTGGTCACTCGGGCAGACGTGATTGTGGAGCAAGAGACTTTCTACGGTTCGCAAGTGGTGCCGTACATGATGGATCCTGCTGACTCGATAGACATAGATACTTACTTTGATCTGGAGCTGGCAGCTTGGCTTTTGGATAGGCGAAAGAACGGCGCAGGAGCCCCTGGGCTTCCCAAAAGCGGAGAAAATTTATGAAGTATCATCTCAAGGTGCTCTTTGCTGGCCTTGGTTCCATCGGCCAGCGCCACGTACGCAACCTGCGGGCGCTGTTGGGTGACAATGTGGAAATCCTGGCCTATCGCAGCCGGGGCCAGAGCCCGGTGCTCAACCCGGATATGACAGTGAGACCGGGGACCGACCTGGAAACGACATACAACATCCGTTCCTTTAGCAATCTGGAGGACGCGCTGTCAGAACAGCCCGATGCTGTCTTTGTGACCAATCCCAACGCCCTGCACCTGCCGGTCGCCCTGGCTGCGGCACGAGCGGGTTGTCATCTCTTCATCGAGAAGCCCCTTTCTCATTCGTTGGAGGGCGTTGATGAACTGGTCGAACTCGTGGAACACAAGGGACTGGTGGCGTTTGTGGCCTACCAGTTCCGCTTTCATCCGGGTTTACGATGGGTCAAATCGCTGATTGACGAGGGACGTCTGGGGCGACTGGTTGCCGCCCACATCGTGAATGGTGAGTATTTGCCCGATTGGCATCCCTACGAAGATTACCGAAAAACCCACCCTGCCCGGCGGGATTTGGGAGGTGGGTGCTTGCACATCCAGACGCACGAGATTGATTACGTCCTGTGGCTGTTTGGGATGCCCAGGCGAGTGTTTGCGGTGGGTGGACACCTGAGCGAATTGGAAGTTGATGTGGAGGACTCGGTGAGCGTACTCTTGCAGTGTGAATACGATGGTCGCCCCTTGCCAGTGCATGTTCACCTGGATTACCTGCAACGGCCGCCCCAGCGGGTATGCGAGGTCATTGGCGATGCGGGCAAAGTGCGCTACGACTATTACGCCAACCAGACCGCATTCTACGAACGGGCTACACGCATCGTGCAAATCCAGCGATTCGAAGGGTTCGACCGTAATCGGATGTTCATGGACGAACTTGAGCATTTTCTGGCTTGCTTGCGCGGCGAGGAACAACCACTGGTGGATCTGCGCGAAGGAGTTCGCAGCCTGAAAATCTCGCTGGCGGCCGAGGCTTCGCTCCGGTCGGGGCATGCTGTGGAGATAGCAGGCGAGTAACTAAGGTGGGCTCTCGTCTGAACGTAGGAGTGAACATAGGAGAGTGGAGACATGTTGAGGCATTATGTGAGAGGTTTTCGCCAGAGGCTTTTCGGTGGTTATAGGATGCGGAAGGCTAAAGAGTGGTATTATCGCGCTTTTTATAATCGCCCCAGAGAGTATACGGTTTCCTACAATGAGATAACTGGTCCCTACAAGCTCTGGATGCGCCTTGCGGATGGCCCTGGAATGCGGAAGCGGTTACGTGAGGGAACGGAAATGCCAGTGCGCCGAGTTTTTCTTCCTCTTCTTGAACCGGGGTGGTTTTGCTGTGATGTAGGCGCCCATGTGGGTGACTACACGATAGAAATGGCGTCGCTGGTAGGGAATGAAGGAAGAGTATTTGCTTATGAGGCCGTTCCGCATTATTTTGACCTTTTGGAGAAGAGTGTACAGGCTAATCATCTCACAAATGTCGTGGCTAAATGTGCAGTCGTCGGTTCGGTTCCTGGAAAGGCAATAATACCGCGCGGAATGCTGACCGGAAGCATTGCCCAACCTGGCAGGAAGATCGGGGGGGGGGACAGCAGAAGTGCCTGTGATCCGTCTGGATGATGAGCTAGATCGGGTTGATGCAATTAAGGTGGACTGCGAAGGATACGAGGTCGAGGTTCTGAAAGGCATGGAAAGGCTGGTACCCAAGAATCCACGACTGGTCTTACTTCTGGAAGTTCACGGAAGGAAACTCGGGCAGGTTGACAGTTCTCTCTCGGAATTGGCGGAGTTACTGTTGAAAGAGTACGGCTTTATGGTGCATCAGATAAGTTACAAGCATTGCATTTGCAGTCGGAGCAAGTTGCCACTCGAACAGTTTCCGCAGATCTATAGCATTGAGGAGTTCGTGACGAGTTTTCGAGGTACGTAACTGTGAATAACAAGTTCAAGCTTTTTTCTGTCCTTGCTCTTATCCCCGCTCGCGGCGGGTCCAAGGGCATTCTGCGCAAGAACATCTTACCCATTGCTGGCAAGCCGCTGATTGCTTATTCCATCTTACAGGCTCAGGCTTCGGAGCGCATTGACCGCGTGATTGTCTCCACTGACGACGAGGAGATTGCTGAGGTGGCCCGGCAGTGGGGAGCGGAGGTGCCTTTCATGCGCCCGGCTGAATACGCCCAGGACCTATCGCCCGACATCGACGTTTTCAGCCATGCTCTGACCTGGCTGCGGGACCATGAAAGCTACGTGCCCGATTTAGTCGTTCACTTGCGCCCCACCCAGCCAGTACGCCGGGTGGAGTTGATTGAGCGGGCGATTGAGCTATTGGCTATGCATCCCGAAGCTGATGCCGTGCGGTCGGTCAGCCTGGCATTGCAAACGCCTTACAAGATGTGGCGGATTACGTCAGAAGGCTACTTGGAACCATTGCTACGTATCGAAGGGATACCTGATTGTCAGTCATTGCCGCGTCAGCAATTACCGTTGGTCTATTGGCAGAATGGTTACGTAGACGTCGTTCGGCCGCGTGCCGTCCTGGAAAAGAATTCCATGTGGGGTGATCGTGCCATTCCTTTTGTCGTGGATGATCCGCTCTTCGAATTGGATTACCCTGAGGATATTCCAGCTATTGAAGAGGCCTTAGGACGTCTGGAAAGCGGCTTGCCGTTAGAGGAAAGCCGCACCCCCGGCCGTTATCCAGTCTGAGATCTAGGAGGAAAGATCATGAGCAACGTAGTGCGGATCGGTGATTATCTCGTCGGTGATGGACAACCAGCTTTCATCGTTGCCGAGATTGGCATCAACCACAATGGCGATTTGCAGATTGCCAAGAAATTGATCGACGCTGCGGCGGAAGCTGGCTGTAACGCGGTCAAGTTCCAAAAGCGTACGGTTGAAGTAGTGTATACTCCTGGGGATCTGGCTCGCCCTCGCGAGAGCCCCTTTGGTACTACCAACGGGGACCTGAAACGAGGGTTGGAATTTGGACAGCAAGAGTACGAGGAAATTGACCGCTACTGTCGCGAAAAGGGTATCATGTGGTATGCTTCCTGCTGGGATGAGGGATCTGTGGACTTCATCGAACAGTTCGACCCACCATGCTACAAAATAGCCTCGGCGTCGCTGACAGATGATAATTTACTGCGACATCATCGTAAGTACGGCCGTCCCATTATTTTATCCACCGGCATGAGCACACTCGAGCAGATCGATCATGCTGTTGAAGTGTTGGGCAAAGACGATCTGGTTATACTGCACTGCACCAGCACATATCCATCCAAAGCTGAGGAACTCAATCTTCGCACGATACAGAGTCTGCGAAAACGCTACGGTGTGCCTGTGGGCTACTCTGGGCACGAGGTTGGGCTCGCTACATCGGTGGCAGCCGTTGCTTTAGGAGCGTGTATGGTTGAGCGGCACATCACCCTGGACAGGGCTATGTGGGGTAGTGACCAGGCGGCGTCTGTAGAACCGCAAGGCTTCCGACGGTTAGTCAAGGATATCCGGGCTGTCGAGAAGGCGATGGGCGACGGGGTAAAACGTGTCTGGCCCAGTGAAATCCCGATAATGAAAAAACTTCGTCGAGTTGGTCTATGAGAGGCGAGCGGGCAGTAAGTGTACGTAGTCAATTCGACCTTACTGGTCGTGTGGCGGTGATCACGGGCGGGGCTGGCCTGTTAGGGGTGCGTCACGCTGAGGCCATCGCCGAGATGGGTGGAATTCCCGTACTGGTTGATATCAACGGCGAAAAGGCGCGGTCGCTAGCGGCGGAAATCGGAAAGATCTTTGGCGTTCGAGCAACGGGCATCCACACGGATATCACACAACCAGCAGCGGTTCGTGACATGCTTGACCAAATTCTTAGTTCTTTTGGGAGAGTCGATATTTTGATCAACAACGCTGCACGTAATCCCAAGATGGAGGCACATAGTGATGTTCCCTGGACCCGGCTGGAGCATTTTCCCCTGGACGTATGGAATCAAGATATTGCTGTTGGCCTGACGGGGGCTTTTCTGTGCAGTCAAGTAATTGGTACAGAGATGGCCCGGCGGGGCAAAGGCGTTATCTTGAACATTGCCTCTGATCTGGGCGTGATCGCTCCTGACCAGCGCATCTACCGTCAGCCGGGGTTGCCTGATGATCAACAGCCTGTCAAGCCAGTCAGCTATTCCGTGGTCAAGCACGGCTTGATTGGCCTGACACGCTACCTGGCTACCTATTGGGCGGATAAGGGGGTGCGGGTCAATGCACTATCGCCCGGCGGCGTGTACGCCGGGCAGGACGAAGCTTTTGTGCGGCGTTTGACTAATCTCATTCCTTTGGGACGGATGGCGCGTGTTGATGAGTATAAAGCGGCTGTAGTCTTCTTGGTCTCGGACGCCTCATCTTACATGACCGGTGCCAATCTGGTAGTAGATGGGGGGCGCACGGCATGGTGAAAGGCATCCGGGTGTTGGCTCTGGATATTGACGGTGTCTTGACAGATGGCATAGCCCTTTTGAAGAGTTCTGGAAGAGAAGAAAAGCGGATTAGCTTTCATGACCTGGACGCTGTTACACAGGCCCGTCGATCTGGCCTGACGGTGGTGCTCGTCACTGCTGAGAGCAACACAATGGTTGACCGGATCGCCAAGCGCTTCGGTGTTGAGCACGTCGTGCGGGACGCCAAAGACAAGCTGTTAGCTCTGACAGCGCTGTCCGATCAAATTGGCATTTCCCTTGACAAATTTTGCTATATCGGCGATAGCGATCGCGACGCACCGGCATTGTCACAAGTCGGTCTGGGGCTGGCTCCAGCCAATGCGACATCGGCAGCGAAAGCAGCCGCTCACCGTGTTCTTTCTCACCCCGGCGGCGCTGGAGCCGTGGCAGAAGCAGTAGCATTGCTGCGCAGATTACAGACAGATGGGGAACGGGCTGGGGCATTGGAAGAGGATATGCGCCGTATCGTAGAGGATAGCTTGGCTTCACACAGGCGCCTGTTGGATGAGTCGTTGCCGGTACTTGTGCAGGTAGCGCAGACCTTTGTCCGAGCCATCCGCACCGGGCATAAGATTCTGATATTTGGTAACGGTGGCAGTGCGGCCGACGCTCAGCATGTGGCTGGCGAACTGGTTGGCCGCTTTTTGCAGGAGAGTGAACCATGGCCGATCCTTGCTCTAACCACCGACACGTCCGTTCTGACTGCTGTCGGTAACGATTGGGGTTTTGCTGAGGTTTTTGCCCGTCAGGTGCGCGCCCTGGCCCGGCCAGGGGATGTGGTGGTGGGTATCAGTACTAGTGGGCGCTCGCCAAATGTGCTACGTGGCTTGCAGGCTGGTCGAGAGCTTGGAGCGACGACCATTGGCTTTACAGGCGCGGATGGAGGAGAGATGAAGGAACACGTGTCTGTTTGTTTTCACGCCCCCGCCGAAACTACGCCACGCATTCAGGAACTTCATCTTTTAGCTTGGCACGCTATTTGTGAGATAGTGGAAGCAGAGCTGACGAGTGGACTCGGATCGACTTTATGAGCATCGTCATTGGCTGCGATAGTTTTCTTTCTTTGCGCAATGTGCGCAATGGCGAATTGGGGCGACGGCTGGCTGGTGAAGAAGTTCTTGTGCTGGTGGATCCGAACCAGTACGAGGGTTCTCTTCAAGCTCAGCCTGAGGGTGTGCAAATAGGGCGATTACTGGACTTCGACCCTCATGACGATCCACAACTCCACAGAACGGTCATGGAGGCTTACTATACCCGCAAGTCATATTACGATCCGACCACTTTTTGGGTCAAGCTGCGTGCCAGCAGCTACAGGGGCCATCCTCGACCCGGATTCCGACGAGTGGCCAGTCTGACAAAGGCTAGAGCGATGCTGGCTGCACATTGGTTTGCAGGTTGGTTAGGTTTGGCCCGACCATTGAGGCAGAAAGTCGCTCGAGCATTGCGGCGTCATCCGGTGGCGGGCCAGTACCGCGAGCTCCTTCGTAAGTGGGGAGCAAAGGTTGTGGTTGGTTTTTCGCCGGAAGGCTTGCGTGAGATGGTACTAATTGAAGCTGCAAATAGCCTTGGCATTCCTACGGCTGTAATGATCCGTTCTAGAGACAACTTGGCCGCCAAGATCCAGCACCTTCCTGACGCCGATGCATATTTCGTTTGGGCTGAGGTAACCCGAAGATTCTTGTTGCACATGTACCCAGAGATTCCTCCTGAGAGAGTACATGTTACTGGGTCACCTCAATTTGACCATCATCTGAACCCGGCGTATCGATTGCCGCGCAAAGAGTTCTTCCAACGCATAGGATTGGATCCAGGGCGGCCGCTCGTAGTCTACACGTGCGCTACCCCGACGTTGATTGGGCACGAGATTGATATTGTTCAGTCCCTGGCCGATGCTGTACGAGACGGGAAACTCGCGCGAGGAGCTCAACTTTTGGTGCGTGGTCATCCGCGCGGTTTTGGTTCCAGCCATCCGCTGATCCATCAGATCTATCCTGGGGTGGCAGTCTATCCACCTCCTGGTCAGGCTGCATACAACAGTCCCGAACACGAGAGTGTTGTCGTAAAGCTTATCCTTGAAGACGAACCTATGCATCTCTCGACTCTAGCCTATCAGGATGTACAGGTCAATGTAAGCGGTACGATGACCGTGGACTCGGCCATTTTCGACAAGCCCATCGTCAACATTTATTATGATGTGCCTGCAAGGGTCCCGGCTGGCCTGTCGGTTCGCCGCTTTTACCGGAGGACAGACTATCGTTCCATTCTAGAAAGTGGCGGCGTACGCCTAGCGCACAGTCCGGAGGAATGCATTAGGTTGATCAACCAGTACTTGGAGGACCCTGCCATGGATGAAAATGGTCGCCGACGTATTCGAGAAACAGAGTGCGGGCCTTTAGATGGACGGGCAGGGGAGCGGATTGCGAAATTGGTGAGAATGCTACTCCCACGAGTGATTGAAGGGCGCCCTTGATGATATCTGAAGATAGTCACGCTAATAACCTCGACGACCTCTGGCTAGAATATGTACATCAAACCGCATCTTTGTATCGGACATACGAGTATGCTATTCCTATGCGTCAGTTGATCTTTAAGACCTTTCTACTACAGGAGCCATCGCTGGGTTGTGGAGAACGAATAAAGAGATTGGTACGACCATTCTTTCATCGCCGTCGAACAGTTTTGAGTTCGCGACCTCTGGACCATCTGATCTATCTTGACTCCAAGCGCAGCGTCTTTCGTGACACGCTGTCTCCTGTAGCCTGTGGCCTACAACAGCATGGGGCCCGGGTAGGCTTGTTGCACCCGCCAGGCATTGAGTTTTTCACCAAAGGAACTGAGATCGCGGATATTACCATGTTCGCTCGGTATCGACGACGCAGATCGCCGCTATGGCGTGAATTCTGGGAAGCACTCTTGCAGATATACCCGAATCTAGCTGACAAAGGGCGATACAGCTACTTTCGTGGTTTTACCGATATGATAGATGCATATAGTGTGGAATTCAAACGTATCCTGGAACATATCCAGCCGCGCCGTGTAATTGTTACGCTGGATCAGTACCCACCAGCCTCTGTTCTCTGTATTGAGGCGCGACGCATGAAGATTCGAACTAGTGTACTGATGCACGGAGCAGTGCTGCCTTACAATTTCCCGCTCACGGCAGATGAGATGATAGTCTGGGGGGATATCGCTAAGGCACAGCTCGAAAAGATAGGAGTTTCGGCCAATCGATTGGTTGCTCTAGGCAGCCCTCGGCATGATGTGTTAGTGGCTGAGCCGACGACGGTGATACAACGAAACTTACCGACCATTCTTGGACTTACCGATCTGCCAATTTTCGTATTCTTCTCGAACGGTAATGACCCCAGGCGTAACGGGCAGCGTGTTCTGGAAGAAGCAGCAGCATGGCTGGAGGAGGCTGCGGATCGTTTGGGGGATCGAGTACATGTCGTAGTTCGACTGCATCCAAACGAGGATGGTGGCCTGTATCGCAACAAGCCCGGATTGGTTTTGGTCAGAGAGGAGCTATCGGCGTTTGAGACAATTGCGGGGGCAGATTGCGTCGGGTCCATCTGCTCTACAGCAATGATAGAAGCGCTCCTTGTTCAGAAGCCTGTTTTGCAATTCTATGCCCGGTCATGGCCTGAACTGGCGGACAATTGGCGTCGAGGACTCGCTCAGCGTATCACATCTGCTGATGAACTGACTCAGTACTTGGCTGATCTTTGTTCACAACAGAAAGAAACGCCACCGAGGATGCCACTGTACAGTCGGGCTATCTTGGAGTCCGTCTTTGCGAATCGAGGCAGAGCTACAGAGGCAATCGTCGATTATTTTTCTTCTACATAGATGGCTGCGCGTATTGGCAGGGTTTCACCATACATCCTTGCAGGGTATTCTCCATGAGTCACCGCTTCACTAAGTCTCATATTGAATTGCCGAAAGGCCTTTTCCAATCGGCGACAAGAAACAGAAGATGGTTAATGAAACTAGGCTGCACTGTGTTGGGACTGATAGTCTTGTTCGTAGTACGCGGACTCCAAACCGGGGATGAGACCACGTATTTGGAAAGCGGACGAAGGCTATTGTCTGGCAGTACTGTTTTGAACATCTCAGGGTTTCCCCTGACCAGCGTAAGCTTGGCTGCGAGTGAACTGCTGGTCAGCGCTTGGTGCACGTTGCCAACATGTATTCCGGGCTTGTGGGGTGCGAGGTTGCTAATAGGTGTGTGTTGGGTTCTGACTGCGGCATTCACTACATCGTATCTGAGAGAAGCTGGTTGGCACGACGCTGCACACCTGATGCCCCTTGTGTTCCTTGTGTCTCCTGCCTTGATCATCAATTTGAACGCCAATCCATCGCACTGGTTAGCCATGACTTTCTTTGCGTGCGTTGGTATGTTAATGTTGCGCACCATTTTAAGAACCTCGCAGCGATGGGCAGTAGTGCTTGGTATGGTAATCATCATGCTCTGGCTTTCGCGGGCAGACGGCTTGGTTGCTGCGCTGCTGGTTTTCATCGGGTTGTTCGTCCTGTCACCCAGTCAGGTTCGCTGGAAGCTTTCAATTAGCTATCTCGGTACCCTTATGGTTGCTATGCTGTTGGTTTCTGCTTGGATTTGGCTCGAGGGGGGAAAGCCGAACTGGCTCAACACACGACGGACATATCAGGCTTTTGAGCAAGGTTACGGCTTTGTTTACCCAGAACGTATCCAAGGTTCTCCCTTCTTTGAAGGTCGAGTGTTTGCGCGGCAAGTCTTTGGTTCTCCTGAGGAGAACCGGTACAGTCTACTTCAGGCCGCGCGACGGGCACCAGTAGCGTTTTTACACAGGATAGTATTTGCAGCAGTGCAAGGGCTCAAAACGTCCAGGGGCTTTGGGGGCATGGCGGTTCCTGGGCTTTTATTGACAAGTGTTACGATTCTGGTGGACAGATTTCTGCGCGGGGAACAATTCTGGTCGATACACATGAACCGCAATACTAGATTGGCTTTGGTTATACCGTTCTTATTATCGCTTTCTCTGGGGGCGTATATGCTTACGTTCTACAGAATGGCTTATTTCTTGCACTTCGTTTGGGGCTTGATTGGACTTCAGGCAGTCCTACTTGCTGAACTGATCCGACGATGGCGTAGCTACATCGCCGCAGGCCGGCACCGGTTGGGGCGCAGGGCTGATCTTGGTAATGCGTTTGTTCGATTGGGTCTGGTGCTTACAGTAATCTCTTTAATTGGTACCTCAGTGTTCGCGCTGGCCAAGGTATCTGAGTGGTCCAACACAGGGTTTACACAGATAGAAAGGAAAGCAGTAGTCAAGTTTGTCGCCGGCTCGACTGAGCCTTCAGCCGTCGTTTGGGCTAGCTCACCACATCTGATACGTTATGCGAACCGTCTTCCTACAGGATTTTGGGGAAGTAGTCCCGCTAACGGAACTTGTGAGGAGTTTGTCAGATTCATAGAACAGTCAGGAGCTGGCTATGTCCTGCTGAAAGAAGGAGAGGACTTGCATCTAGAATCAGCAGTTGAGGTAGCTAGGGAATGCCGGGAAGTGGGCTTGTCAGATCTAGGAAGTCCATTCCCACATTGGCACTTATATGCAGTCCAGTTGCGAGGGGAAAAATGAACATGGACAAAAACACAATCCTGGTAACTGGCTCCAGCGGCCTGATCGGTTCTGAAGTGGTGACGTACTTCGATCACCTGGGCTGGGAAGTGCACGGGATTGACAACAACATGCGGGCCGACTTCTTCGGTCCGGACGGTGACAAGCGCTGGAACCAGCGCCGTCTGGAGGCAACCTGTCGCAGTTTTCGCCACCATGAGCTGGATACCCGGGATCGGCAAGGGATACTGGCATGTATCGAACAACTGCATCCTGATCTCGTCGTTCACACCGCTGCCCAGCCCAGCCATGATTTGGCGGCCCGTCGGGCGTTCGACGACTTCGACGTCAACGCTGTTGGTACGCTCAACTTGCTTGAAGCTGTTCGGCTTGTCTGTTATGAAGGGGGCCGTATGCGTCTCTGTGTTGAGAATTTGCTTGCGGCCAGAGGTTGCTTTGTGCTTTGCAATATACATTACATGGAGGATTACCGGCATGAATAGGAAAACCTTGCTTGTCACTGGCTCTAGCGGCCTGATTGGTTCTGAGGTTGTGGTGCACTTTGATCACTTGGGCTGGGAAGTACATGGAATTGACAACAACATGCGAGCCGATTTCTTCGGCCCGGCGGGCGATACACGCTGGAACCAGCGTCGTCTGGAGGCCACCTGCCGCAATTTTCAGCACCACGAACTGGACATTCGCGATCGGACAGGAATATTGGCATGCATCGAACAACTGCGTCCTGATCTCGTCGTTCACGCCGCTGCTCAGCCCAGCCATGACCTGGCAGCTCGGCGCCCGTTCGACGACTTTGACGTCAATGCAGTTGGTACCCTCAACTTACTTGAGGCTGTTCGACGATATGCACCAGAAGCGGTGTTTGTGTACATGTCTACCAATAAAGTGTATGGTGATGCTCCCAACGAGCTACCTTTGAAAGAACTTCCCACTCGGTGGGACTATGCGCGACCGGAAGACTATAATGGCATCGGGGAAGACATGCGTATAGATCAATCCAAACACTCTATCTTTGGCGCATCTAAAGTGGCAGCCGATGTCATGGTGCAAGAATATGGCCGTTATTTTGGGATGAAGACTTGCTGCTTGCGTGGAGGTTGCCTGACGGGCCCAAATCATTCTGGAGTGGAACTGCATGGTTTCCTCAGCTATTTGGTCAAGGTCAATGTGAGCGGTGGTATTTATCATGTTTATGGCTACAAAGGGAAACAGGTTCGTGACAACATCCATGCTTATGACGTAGCCAGATTCATCGAATTCTTCTATAACAGCCCTCGTTCTGGCGAAGTGTATAACATAGGAGGTGGCCGTGGCAATTCGTGCTCGATTTTAGAGGCCTTTGACTACGTCGAGCAATTGAGCGGACGGAAGATGCGTTGGGAGTATATTGACAAGAATCGTGAAGGTGATCACATCTGCTATATCTCGGATCTGTCCAAGATGAGAGCACACTATCCCGGATGGGACATCACAAAGACTTTGCCCATGATTTTCGAGGAGATTTATGTAGGGTGGGTACAGCGGTTGAAGGGGGGAGGCAATTGAGCACAAGTACCGATACCTTGCCATTTCCCAAGACGCTGGTACTGAGTCGCAGTGTTCCACCAGCGGTGACTGGTTCGGCCGTCATTATCGGCAATCTGGCTAAGCAATTCACGCGGGATGAGATGGTGATAGTGGGGGCCTTTGAGCCCGGCAGGCCTAGAGTCACCTGGTCCCGTGAGTGGCCCCGCATTTACTATGCAACGATCTGGCCGTCCAGGTTGCGCGGTGAGCGCTGGTTGCGAAAAGTTCAGTTTCCCTGGCTGGTGCTGTTCTCTCTTATGGTACTTCTATCTCAACGCTGTGAAGCGATTTTGGCTATTTACCCTGATGAGATATACTTGTTAGCTGCCTACATGATAGCCAGGGTTACTCGTAAGCCTTTGTTTGCCTACTTTCATAATACTTTGCTCGAGAATCATCGGCACAGCAAGCTAGCGCAGTGGTTACAGCCCCGTGTCTTTGATTACTCCAGACATGTATTCGTCATGAGTGAGGGAATGCAAAAGTTGTATCAGCGTCAGTACCCAAGGCTTAGGTGTTCTCCTCTGGTTCACACTTTTAACGAACCTGTGCCCGAGTATGAATCGTCCTCAGCGCTGCATCGGCCGACCCGGTTATGCTTCGCAGGGAATATTAATGCTTCCTGTTCGGACGCGGCTAGACGTATGTCCGAGATGGTTCAGGAAGTACAGGACGTTCATCTTACACTGTTGAGTGGAACTTCTCGTATTGTGTTGGAGCGATTAGGGTTTGTTGGCCCGAAAGTGACTGTAGAGACTGTTTCGCGCGACCAATTGGTGCAGCGTTTGCGCCGTGCGGACATTTTGCTATTGCCACATGGTTTCACTAGTTCCCTTGCCCCAGAGGAGATACAAACAATTTTCCCAACCAAAGTGATTGAGTATTTGATAAGCGGAAGGCCTATTTTAGCACATCTTCCATCTGACTGCTTCCTTGCAGAGTTTCTTAAACGCCATGAGTGTGCTCTGATTGTAGATAGACCTTCAGTTGCCGCCCTGAAAGAGGGTCTCTATATTTTGCGAAGTGACGCAAGTCTACGGGCCCGCTTGGTTCGTAATGCTTTGAAGGCAGCGAAGCAATTCTATGCCCCCAGAGTAGCCTTTAATCTACGGAAGATTATGTCAGAGCTATCTGGAACTTCGGATCATTAACCAAAGTGTTCCATACTCTGGCTTTGTATAGGCCTTATTCCCGTGAGATGCTAGGAGTGGACGTGAACCTTTCTCGACTACTATATTCGAACAAGTACCTGCTTGTCGTTGGGACTTTTCTCGCCCTCCTGTTTAGTTTTCTGGCAGGGCGCATCGTTGCTCGCACCACCTATACCCAGTTCGTATCGAAATTGGTAACTGCTGTCCTTGTGATGTTGGTCCTGCTTATCCTGCGCCAACCCCACTGGGGGCTTGTCATCGTGGCCTCTAGTCTTCCCGTGCTGGAAATACTTCCCCCTGTCCCTTACGCCACGTCCGTCGTGGCCCTTCTGGGCGGCGTTACTCTGGCAAGTTACTTTCTGCACGACCTGGGGCACCATACTGCCCTAAGCGGCCGCCTTCCTCCCGGATTGCTTTGGGGCGGCCTCTTCGTGATATGGATACTGGTCAGCAACCCAGCAGCAGCCTTGCTCCCCGGCTATCATGACCGCATTTGGTTGTCCACATTTGTACAGCTCTGGCTGCTGGCCTGGCTCGCTTCGAGGTTGCTTGATACACCCGCCAAACACCGCTTGCTGATGTGGGCTTTCTCACTCGCCGCTTTACCTTCTGCCGCTTATGCCATCCATCAGGGCGTGGTCGGCCAAAGCATAAAAGAGTCCATCCGCTCAGGGGGCTTGGCAGGTGGGGCTAACGGCGCGGCACGTTACTTCGTAACGTCGTTGGTCTTGATGTACTATCTCTGGACCACAACCCGAAATCGTCTACTGCATTCAGGGTTGGTGATAGGCATGGCCGTCGTGGTTTATGGAGCAGTAGTTACCGTCTCTCGTACGGGCTTATTGTTACTTATACTGGCTATGGGCTTGCTTTCTATTCAGCACCTGAAGCAACGGCGCTGGCAGGCTATAGTAGTGCTTGTGGCGGTAACATCGGTCATCTGGATTTTTGCGGACAATATTTTGCTAATACTTGGTTCCATCTTACCTGCAGTGCGCCATGGGACTGACACGGTGGGAATCCGATATGCACTCTGGCACGCCGGTCTTCGTATGTGGCTGGCACATCCTCTCAGAGGTATTGGGATTGGCCAGTTCTTCGCACAATTGCCATTCTATGGTGCCGATTTGTTGGCTCCTCGTTACTTGCATGATGGTGCCCACAACATGTACCTGCAGGTGCTGGCGGAGACCGGTTTGATAGGGCTGGTTTTCTTCATTGCCATGCTGGTGGCGTCTGGGCGATCGTTACGGAGATTTTCGCACCTCAGCAATGCTGTTATCTCTCCCTTAATGCAAACTTGGTCACTGGTTTTTATTCTGTTGTTGGTAGGAGGTATCACTAAGCACGATCAGTACAACAAGTTGCTTTGGTTGTTGATCGGTCTTGGTGGCAGTCTTTCTGGTTGTAGCTGGACTTCACGCGAGGGAGATCGGTAGATGCAGCATTCTTCTCCCTTTCGCTTGGTGCTTGCAATTGGACAACTCCATGTGGGAGGCAGCGAAAGACAGCTTTATAATTTCCTCAAATATGTTGATAGATCGCTCTTCAAGCCGGAAGTATGGGTTTTCTCTTCCGACGGAGTGTGGCTCGATCGCATCAAGCAATTGAGAGTCGAGGTTTTGAGGCTACCAGAGTCCAATCCTTTATGGCGTGCGTTGAAAATTAGGGAATTGTGCCGGAAAAGAGAAGTAGATATTTGGTGGTCATGGAGTTATTTTCTTAACATATATGCCCATTTTTTGCCGGGTCGAGTCAAAAAAGTAGGCTCGCTGCGGAGTGGGTTGGGCCCAACGCGTAAGTCAATGGGGTTTTGGTATCGCTTTTGTGAGTCGGGACTGGACCTAATGGTAGTGAATTCGTCACAAGGCCTGAAAGACCTCAAACGTGAAGGATATTCCGGCACGATCGCATGGGTAGGTAATATGATTGAGGTGCCCCCCATATCCGAGGAAGAAAGAAACGATATCCCGAGGAGATTGTACGGGCGAGATAACAACGAATTCATAGTCACTACTGTCGGAAGATTGAATGAAGATAAAAATATAGATATAATAATCGATGCAGTATCAACCATTACAAACACCAATGTGCGCTTAGTAGTAGTAGGTGAGGGGCCAGCCCGCAGTGACCTAGAGAGGAATGTTCTTGAACGAGGACTAGAGGAATATGTCCTATTCACAGGCGAAGTCG
This sequence comes from Anaerolineae bacterium, assembly GCA_015486895.1. GTDB lineage: Bacteria > Chloroflexota > Anaerolineae > JAADDB01 > JAADDB01 > S014-12. Next base: position 15,851 of record WFQT01000412.1, on the reverse strand, counting down.
GGGTTGATAAGGTTTTCCGAATTGTAGCAGCATCAGATTTGTTAGTCCACGCGAGTAATTCGGAAGGCACACCTAATGCTGTCATGGAGGCCATGGCGCTGGGTATTCCGGTGATTGCAACCAATGTGGGAGGAATGAGGGACTTAATACCCTCTGACGAATTCGGATACATTGTGCCACCTCAAGATGTAGACGCTCTTCGCTCGGCTATAGCAGCGGTACTTCAGGATCCATTTCTGGCTACAGCAAGAGCTGCAAGGGCAAGGGCAAGGTTGGAGGTGTTGTTCAACCCGGGTAGGGTAACAAGAATTTTCGAGAGGTGGATGCTTTATTTGTTGGGGAAAAGGGAATCGTGTCCTGCTTCATTTGATCTTCCCGAGGTAGCCGGAAACTGTACAAGTTCATAGGTTTTACTGGAGAATGCGGTCGCTTGTATCCACTTGCTACTTTCTGCGGTTTTGAAGCACAAGGGGTGACATGACACATTCTGGTATCATGGCGATAACAAATAAGTCTCCTAATACTTTCATTGTCTTAGCGGACCACTTACTTGTAATGGGTGAGAGAAGATGTGTGGACTGGTGGGTATCTTAAATATAGATGGGAAACACATTGAACAGCCTGCAGCCGTGGAGCAGATGGCATCGAAAATTGTCCACAGAGGGCCTGACGATGTGGGCTTTTTAGTAGATGGTCCCGTGGCCTTCGGTTTTCGAAGGTTGAGCATAATTGACTTGGAAACTGGACACCAACCCGTATCAAACGAGAAAAAAGATATTTGGGTGATGCTGAATGGGGAGATATACAATTATTTGGGTTTACGGCGAGAACTTGAGGCAAAAGGACACCATTTTGTGACCAGGTCAGATACAGAGGTAATCGTTCACGCTTATGAATCTTTCGGGGAACATTTTGTTGACAAGCTGCGAGGCATGTTTGTCATTGCATTATGGGATTCTAAACGTAAATTGCTGTTCCTTGTGCGAGATCGTGTAGGCCAGAAGCCGTTATTCTACGGACAAAAAGGCAACCAGTTAGCGTTTGCTTCCGAGATAAAGGCTCTTACTGAGTGGCCAGAGTTTGCGCGCGACATTAATAGAGAGGCTTTGCACGATTATCTCTCGTTGTTGTATATTCCCGCGCCAAAAAGCATTTTTGAAGGAATATACAAACTGGAACCGGCAAGTATGTTGATTGCTGATGTTGGGCGTGGATCATACGCGCTTCGGCGTTATTGGGAGCCTTTGCTGGCAGTGAATAGATCGTGGAGTATGGAAGAGTATGCTAGCGGGCTTAAAGAGATCCTCCGCGAAGCAGTGAGGATACGACTCCGCAGTGATGTGCCATTGGGTGCTTTTCTAAGTGGAGGTATCGATTCTTCTGTAGTAGTAGGGCTTATGGCGCAGTACCTGCCCACAGTGCGTACCTTCAGTATAGGATTTTCGGATCCTCGTTTTGATGAGAGAGGTTATGCAAGGCATGTTGCATCGAAATTTCAAACTCAGCACATTGATAGCTGTGTGGATGCAGACAATTTTACACCGGACGATTTAATTAATCTTGTCTGGTATATGGATGAGCCATTCGCAGATTCTTCGTTTATTCCCACTTACTGGGTTGCTCAGGCTGCGCGCCGTCATGTTGCTGTGGCTTTGTCCGGGGATGGGGGGGATGAGCTTTTCGCTGGGTATAATATCTACCGCTATTTTTATTGGGTTTCTTTTCTGGCCAGGATTCCTTTTCTGCCTGAAGGGATGTTGGGCACAATATCTGGTATAATAAGGCGTTTGGTCCAAACATTTTGGCTTAGTGGCGCGGAAAAGTTAAGACGGATAGGAAAGGCTTTTGCTCTCGGCCGCCTAGATGAGATTGATAGAATTATCGCAATGTCTACATATTTTGAGGAGGGGGCCAAATCTAACATGTACAGTCCCGAGTGGCGCTCTAGGCTCGGGAGGTATTCAACCAACGCCATGATGCGGGAGCAGCTATCTGTGATTGATGGAGACGGGCTGGCCCGTTATATGGCGTGGGATTTTATGCACCACTTAGCAGATGGCATGTTAACGAAAGTGGATCGTGCGTCAATGGCTTGCTCTCTGGAGGTGCGTTCACCCTTTCTCGATCATCAAGTAGTCGAGTGGGCGATCCGCATGCCCATCAACTTCAAACTGCGGGGCGGCTCGCAGAAAATTGTACTTAAACACGCTTTTCGAGATTTGCTGCCAGTCTCTATCCTCAATCGCAAAAAACATGGATTTGAGCTACCATTTGCTTCTTGGTTCAGAAAGCAAAACTGGAGGTCCTTGCTAGTTGATATGCTATCTGAGCAAAGAATAAGGGAACAAGGGATTTTTGATCCCACAAGGGTTGTGGAAATACGGGATATCTTGCTGAAAGATCCTGAAGCCCTTCACCTGCCTGTCAGCGCGTATCAGCTAAGGCACAGGGTCTGGATACACCTTATTTTGCAAATCTGGTGGGATCATTTTATTCGCCCATAAAGGCCTAATCATGCGCGTTCTTATGATCACCAGTGAGTGGCCATCCGCGGAACACCCGTACGCAGTTCCGTTCATTGTTCGCCAGGTTGATTTCTTGCGGAAAGCCGGGGTAGATGTGGATGTGTTTCATTTCCGAGGGGGTAAGAAGCCACTCAACTATTTGAAAGCTTGGCGAATGGTACGTCGCAAACTATCCCGACACCGTTACGACTTGGTCCATGCTCAGTGGGGGCAAAGCGCTCTTCTCGCTCTGCCCAAACGTCTACCCCTGGTAGTGACGTATCGTGGCAGCGATTTGGAAGGAATCGTCGGTCCGAACGGGCGTTACCTGCTGGTGGGGAAGGTTTTGAAGTTTATATCTGTAAGCGTGTCACTACTGGCCGATGAGATCATCGTTGTTTCCGAGCACTTAGGGAGGAAGTTGCCTGGTCGTCGCTATCATGTGATACCTAGTGGCGTTGATTTGTCGCTTTTTCGGCCAACTGACCGCAACGAGGCACGAATCCTATTAAAATTGCCGTTGGAACGGAAAATTGTGTTCTTTGGTGGAGATCCTTCGGTTGCTAGAAAGAGATACGAACTGGCACAGGCTGCTGTCGGTCTTGTGAGGCAAAAATATCCCGATGTGGACATTCCTGTAGCGCGTGGTATCAAGCACGACCAAATGCCCTACTACATGAACGCCGCGGATGTTTTGCTTTTGACGTCGCGTCATGAGGGCTCCCCCAATGTGGTTAAGGAGGCGCTTGCATGCAATGTCCCCGTTGTATCAACGGATGTCGGTGATGTGCGCAAGCGGATCGAGGGTATTGAAGGGTGCATTGTGTGTGCTGACGATGATCCCAGGACAATCACTCGGGCACTAGAGCAAGTGTTTTCAATGGAAGGGAGGAGAGTAAATGGGCGTGAACATGTCCGTGACTTGGACGAGAAACTGCTTACGGAGCAGGTGATTGAGGTTTACAATGCTGCAATTTCACATCGGCATGCTCGGAATGCTTAGACACGAACAATCCCCCTTGCGATTATGACCGGTACATTCCTTGTAGTAGGTTTAGATTCCATAGGCCGCAGACACCTTCACAACCTGGAAAAGTTGGGGGTACAGGACATAGTGCTGGTGCGTTCAGGCCTTTCCGTACTCCCGGATGCGGAACTTGCAGGGTATCCGGCAGAGCGTGACCTGGAATTTGCCCTGAATCACTACAAGCCGGATGCTGTAGTCGTCTCTAACCCTACGGCGCTCCATCTGGATGTTGCTATCTCTGCAGCCCGGGCCGGTTGTCACCTGTTGATTAGAACGCTTAAAGCACAGTGATACATCGAAAATGTTAGAAAATTTTCGGGCTACAGGCTGGCGCGGTATCGTCACTTCGTTGGCCCTGCTCGTTGTAGCCATCGTCTGGATCGGCAATTATTCCTCACATCTGGGTGATCGCTGGTTATTGAATCGCTCTGCCGTGGCTGCTATGCACGGGATAAACGGTAACTTTGTACAATTGGATCGCGCTCACAGGTTTCTCTCTGATGAAGACATGTGGCATAGTTGTCACGTCCTCTGGTTGCGATTGCGCGTTGAATATGCCTTGGGAGAGGACAATGTTGGTTTGTCTCCTAAAGTCCTTGCATGTGGCCCCTTTTATGTCCCGCTGCTTCGCTCTGTGATCCCGAAAGACGAGCGTCTGGCCACCACGGCGCTCGAACTACAGCCTGATGATGCCGAATCGTGGTTTTGGCTTGCTGAGATAAAAGCCGGATTCGTAAACGGCATGCCTAGTGCAGTAAACGACGCCAACCGGGACGCAATCACCTTTTTGTTTCGTAAAGGGCTGAGCCTGAATCCGAGAGACGGCTTGCGCTGGCGAGAATTGGGAGATGTTCTGCGCGCCCATGATCCTGAAGCCGCTATCGAAGCCTATCAGAACTCATGTTACAACGGCGACCCTGGTTCCAACGGTTGCTATCGGGCGGGCGTTACGGCAGAACAACTAGGCGAGTGGGAACGAGCAGCAAGTTATTTCCGTCGTTCCCGTCATGCAGAGATCCGGCAACGCGCTGATGAACTTGAAAAGAGAATGCGATTGAGGGAAAGCCACTGATGGGTTCAAAGTATGACCATCCCTTCGTCACCATCATCATGCCCATCCGTAACGAGGCCGCGTACATCGAGCGCAGCTTGAGCGCGGTACTGGCTCAGGACTACCCTGCTGATCGCATGGAGGTCTTGGTTGTAGATGGCATGTCGGACGATGGCACGCGCGAGCTTGTTCGACAGATCGCCGCCGGGTCCCTGCCACCAGCCATCAGCCATCAGCTATCAGCTATCGCCCACCACCTATCCGCCTCCTCGATAATCCCTCTCGCATTGTCCCCACCGCACTCAAGATCGGCCTGCGCCATGCACAGGGAACCGATCTTACTAGTGTTATCCAGAAGACAAAGTAGCCGCAATAGGGGGGAGAATATGATGCATGAGATAGGCAAGGAGCAGCGCGTCGCACGTGAACGCTCACTGCATAACCTTCGATTCCGACACCCGGACGAGCGCTCTAGAAAAGTGGCACGATTCTACTCGATTACACGCTCGATACATGACGCATTGAGAGCCGAGTTGGCTATGTGTATCCCAGGAACCATGGCTTTGGAGTACGGGTGTGGTATTGGCAGTAGCAACATGTTTCGATTGGCACAACGTAGGTGCCGGGTTCTTGGGATTGATATTTCAGAGGTTGCCTTGCAGCAGGCAAGGCGGAGAAGTGAGGGTCTTCGGGGTGGCATTTGTTTTATCCAGATGGATGGTGAGGTCCTGGGTTTTGGAGATAATTCCTTTGGGATAATATATGGTGCTGGAATATTGCACCATCTTGACCTCAGCCAAGCCCTTCCTGAAATTTGTCGCGTTTTGGATCCAGGCGGCTTTGCCGTTTTCCTCGAACCTTTGGGACATAATCCTTTCATCAACATTTACCGTTACTTTACTCCACAGATTCGCACTCCAGACGAACATCCGTTATTACACGAGGATATTAGGCACTTGTCTGATCAATTTGATCATGTCGAAGTCAGATATTTCTACCTAACTGCAATAATCGCAGCATTGATCAAACCTCGAGGATTGCAATCGATGGTTCTGGATGCACTGGAATCTCTGGATGCTCGGCTCTTCCGGATACCTGGGTTAAGGCGACAAGCGTGGCAGGTGTTAATCAAGCTCTCCAAACCATCCTGTAGGAAATAACATGGCTACACAATCTAACCGGCAATTGCCTTTTGTTTCCGTTATCATGCCTATCCGCAACGAAGCCGCGTACATCGAGCGCAGCTTGAGCGCGGTACTGGCTCAGGACTACCCTGCTGACCGCATGGAGATACTGGTCGTGGATGGCATGTCGGACGATGGCACTCGTGAGCTTGTTCGACAAATCGGTGCCAAGGTCCCGCCACCTTCCACCAGCCATCAGCTATCAGCTACCAGCTACCGCCCACCACCTATCCGCTTCCTCGACAATCCCTCTCGCATTGTCCCCACTGCCCTCAACATTGGCCTGCGCCATGCCCGCGGAGACATTATCATTCGCGTGGACGGGCATTGTGAGATTCCTCATGACTATGTGGGTCGGTGTGTGGAGGGGCTTCAGAACTATAGCGCAGAGTGCTTTGGTGGACAGTTGGAAACGGTTGGAGAGACGTGGACTGCCAGGGCTACTGCTTTAGCACAGAGTTCGCCCTTTGGTGTGGGTAATGCCCGTTTTCGTACAGGGAGCAAAGACCCCATGCAAGTAGATACCGTGGCTTTTGGTGCCTATCGTCGTGAGGTATTTGAGCGAATAGGTTCTTTTGATGAAAACTTCTTACGAAATCAGGATTATGAGTTTAATCACCGGTTAATTAAGGCTGGCGGACGTATATTTCTTACCCCAGAACTTCGTACTGTTTACTACGTCCGCTCTACCCTATCCAAATTGTGGAGACAATATTTCCAATATGGCTATTGGAAAGTTCAGACCCTAAAAAAACATCCTGATTCACTGAAAGTAAGGCAGCTAGTTCCTCCACTGTTCATACTGAGCATTATTGCAGGCATTATAGCAGGTTTGTGGAAAGGGCAGATGGTTCTCTTGGGATCTATACTCACCGTCTATTTGATCTCAGCACTGACCGCGGCTACTTTTGCAGTATCGAAACGTAACCACTTACACACTAGTGTGGTGGGATGCATCAGGCTGGCGATAACGGTTGTGGTCGTGTTCGCTGTGCTGCATCTGAGTTGGGGCATGGGCTTTCTCTGGGGAGTTCTAACATTCCCTTTACCACCGCGAAAGGTACCATGGAGTGGATACTAAGGTTCTACTCCATACAGGAGGGATTTTCTCACGATGAATCAAGCGTCCCTCAAGAATTCGGAGCCAGTGCTTGCTTCTCAATCGGGGACTACATCTGAGCCGTCTGCACGCGCATCTGTAGAGTCCGGCGGAGAGAAGCGGCGTTCCCCTTCTACAATGCCCCCCTTTTCCCTCCGTTTCTCTGAACGCCGGATACTGCTAGAGATTGCAGACGTCCTCATACTGACGGCAGCCTTGTGGATCTACCTGCACGTAGGGGATGGTACCGGAGGCACGCACGTGTCCTGGATCGTGACGTTGTTGTTGGTGTGGTTCACGGCAGGAGCTTTCCTGAACGTCTACGATTTGGCCAAAGCCGCCAGCCCCATGCACTCCCTCTGGTCTGCCAGCGGTGCTGTTCTCCTCACGGCGGGGCTGTACCTCCTTATCCCTTACCTGACCCCGCCCTTGCCCGAGCGCCGCTTGAACCTGCTGCTCTTCCCTGCCATGGCCGTGGCAGGTGTGGCCGTGTGGCGCCTGACCTATGCCAGGGTGTTCGTGCAGCCTGCGTTTCACCAGACCGCTTTGGTGGTGGGCGCCGGTTGGTCCGGTAGGACGCTGGCCCAGGCGGTCAGTTTCTATGGCGACGGCCACGTGGTGGAACGGGTTGTGAGAATTTTGCTGGAGCAAACATAGTATGACAGCACACTCAAAGGACAGCATGCCGAACATTACGGAAGTTGGTTCACACAGCAGTGTGTGGCCCCATTCCTTCTTATCTATTTTCCATCGTCCATTTTCTCTCTTCCGTCTTCCCCTGCGCGTCTCCGAACGCCGCCTGCTCTTGATGGGTCTCGACTTGCTGGCGATTAACGGTGCCCTGCTCCTGGCGCTGGCTCTGCGGCCCGGACATAACTTGGACTGGGGGCTGCTCATTGACCATCCTCTCTGGTTCTTGCTCCTGAGCGTTCTGTGGTTCCCACTGGCCCACGCCTTCGATGCCTACGACCTGCGCGTGGCCGGGCGGATGTCCACGGCCGCGCTGGCAGTGCTCAAGGCCGGGCTATTTACGTCCCTCGTCTACCTGCTGATCCCTTTCCTCACCCCTGCCCTGCCCGTTCGCCGCTTCGCTCTGGCAGCTTTTCCATTGCTGGTCATTGCCCTGCTCTTAGCTGGGCGGGGCCTCTACGTCCTGGTCCTGGCTCAGCCCTTCTTTCAGCGCCGCGCCCTCATCATCGGCGCCGGCTGGGCCGGCCACACCATCCTCAAGGCCCTGTTCCAGGATGGCGACGGCACCTTTCACATCCTGGGCTTCGTAGACGACGATCCGGTGAAACAGGGAAGAATGGTAACAGGGGAACAAGGAGACAAGGGGACAAGGGGACAAGGGGATTCTCCCCCTCACCCCATCTCCCTCTCTCCTTGTCTGGTGTTGGGTGATCGTTACGTTCTCAAGGATCTGATTGCCCAACATCAGGCCACTACGCTGATTCTGGCCATCACCCACGAGGTCAACGGCGAACTGCTGCAGATCCTGATGGACTGCCTGGAGCTGGGGGTGGAGATCATCCCCATGCCCGTGCTCTATGAGCAACTCACTGGCCGGGTGCCGGTGGAGCACGTCGGTGGCAACTGGTACGTGGCCATGCCCATCCACCACCGGGGTAGCGGTACCCTATGGCCAATGATCAAACGGCTGATGGACGTCGTCCTGGCCTCCATCGGCCTGTTCCTGCTGGCCTTTGCTACTCCCTTCATCGTCGCCGCCATCTACCTGGACTGCCCCGGCCCCATCTTCTACCGTCAGGCGCGGGTGGGCAAAGGCGGCCGCATCTTTCGGGTCTACAAGTTCCGTTCCATGGTACCCGATGCCGAGAAAGGAAAGGCCGTCTGGGCGCAGAAGAAAGACCCTCGCGTGACTCGGGTGGGGCGTATCTTGCGCCGGACTCACGTGGACGAGTTCCCCCAGTTCCTCAACATCCTCAAGGGCGAGATGAGTGCCGTCGGTCCCCGCCCCGAGCGGCCCGAGTTCGTGGAGGAACTGGCCCAGGAAATCCCCTTCTACCGAGTGCGTCATGCTGTCAAGCCCGGCATGGCCGGTTGGGGCCTGGTCAAGCAGGGCTATGGTGCCTCCAAAGAAGATGCGCTTCTCAAACTCCAGTATGACCTCTACTACATCAAGCACCAGTCGCCGTGGCTGGATATCGTGATTTTGCTAAAGACAATCCTGGATACGCTGACATTGGGCGGGCGGTGAACCGTGGCTGCGGTGGCTGGGAAATGTGAACCGTGATATCATGTTAAGAAGAACAGGTGATAATGATGATGAGCTATGATGTGGCCATCGTTGGTGCTTCGTCTGCAGGGTTGTATGCAGCGATCCAGTTAGCGCGCGGTGGCAAGCGAGTAGCCATTTTTGAACGCCAGCACGAGCTCGCCCCGGCGCGGCGCACACTCATTGTCACGCCACAGTGGCAACGGGTGCTGGGATACCTCCCCGATGATGCTGTCCTCCACCGCATATCGGTGATGGAAGTGGTCACTATGCGAGAGACAGTCAGCGTTGAGTTGCAAGACCCCGATCTGATCGTCGAGCGACGTCGCTTTGCCAAACACCTGGAGCGAGAGGCGGAAGATGCTGGTGTTGTCATCTATTACGGTCATCGCTTTCAGGCGCTGGAACCACATCCAGAGGGGGCCTTGCTATTCCTGCGTAACAACCATGGTGAGATGACCACCGTACATGCCGGTGCGATCATCGGCGCGGACGGTGTGTCCAGCAAGGTGGCGGCTGCTGCAGGCATAGACTGCCCTCCGTCTGTGTCCATCCTTCAGGCTGAAGTGGCCTTGCCCCCGGGATGGGATCCAGAGGTCACGAAAGTGTGGTTTGATGTCGACGACACGCGTTTCTTCTACTGGCTCATCCCGGAGTCGTCAGGCCGTGGCGTGGTGGGCCTTGTGGGGGACGACCGGGCCAGAACTCGCGTCCTGTTGCAGCGTTTCCTGCAGCGTCACGACCTGGTGCCCCTGGCCTACCAGGGAGCCCAGGTGGCCATGCACCATCCACGCCTGCGCCCGTGGGGGCGTGTGGGCAAGGCGCCCGTGCTGCTGGTGGGGGATGCCGCCGGTCAGGTGAAAGTGAGCACGGTGGGGGGAACCGTGATGGGGTTGTGGGGGGCTGCTGCAGCGGCGCGGTCTCTTCTGCATGGGACATCATACGCCCGGGAGTTGCGTCCCTTGAAGCGAGAACTGGACGTGCACTGGTTCCTGCGCCTGCTGCTGGAGCGGTTGGACAATGCGGGCTATGATGCACTGGTGCGGACTGTCACGCCATCCGTGCGGGAGTTCCTGAGTCATCGCAACCGTGACGAGATGGCGGGAGGTTTGTGGCGATTGCCATTGTTGCAACCGCGTTTTATCCTTTTTGGCCTGCGCTTGCTCTTTCGGCGACGGCAGGAGCCGGTGCGGTCGACTTCGGACAGGAGCGCTCGCGTGCCAGAAACGGAGTGTAATGCCGATTGATTCGGCATCCTGTATCGAAAGTGGAATGAAAGGTATCCCATCGAGTTCTGCTTACACCCCTGGCCATCAATGGCGACCAGGGGTGTTTTGTTTGCGTTGCCATTTCGTAATCCCGAGACGGAAAAGCTCGTTGACACCATCATCACTGGGCATGATCTGGCCGAGAAGGCGGGAATACGGCTGGATAAGGCCCGGCGCATCTTCCAGGCAGCGCAAGATGCCGCCGACCGGCGGTTGACAAGGGAATAGGACACAGGCTACGCACATAGATAAAAAGACAAACATAGGACACAGATACACACAGACTGCGCATACAGATCAAAAAGAAGTATAGGATGCAGATAAACGCTGACTTCGTACGCAGATAAAAACAAAGAAAAGAATCTGTGGTTCAATTCGCCCAATTCGTGTAATTCGTGGTTGCAAAAAAGATCAGCGGAAATCAGCGCTTATCAGCGTCATCTGCGTTCTTCTGTATCCACCCAGCGCGAGGTGAGCTTGGCCGTGGGTGTGGGGCGGTTCGTCATGATCTCCACCGACAAGGCGGTTAACCCCACCAGCGTCATGGGTGCCAGCAAGCGCCTGGCGGAGTACCTGGTGCTGCGGGCGGCGCGGGAGAGCGGTCGGCCCTACGTTGCGGTGCGATTCGGCAACGTGCTGGGCAGCCGGGGCAGTGTGGTGCTCACCATCCAGCGCCAGATAGCCAGGGGCGGCCCTGTGACCGTCACCCACCCGGAGATGAGGCGTTTCTTCATGACCATCCCGGAGGCGGTGCAGTTGGTGTTGCAGGCGGCGGTGCTGGGCCACGGCGGCGAGGTCTTCGTCCTGGACATGGGCGAGCCGGTGAAAATCGTGGACCTGGCCCGGGACCTGATCGAGCTTTCCGGCCTGCGGGTTGGGGAGGACATCGAGATCGAGTTCACCGGCAGGCGGCCCGGCGAAAAACTCTTCGAAGAACTGTTCATCCCCGGCGAGCGGTACGAGCGCACGCAGCACGAGAAGATCTTCATTGCAGCCAACGCCAGCAGCTTCGTGCCCGCGGACCTGGACGGCGCGGTGGAGGCGCTGGCCTCCGTAGCCCGTGACGGCGATGGGGATGCGATCCTGGCAGAGCTGCGCGGCCTGATCCCCGAGTTCCGGCCCACAGGCTTCGCACACAGATAAAACTCAAAAAGTATATGGGACACAGATTTACGCAGACTTCGTACGCAGATAAAACTCTAAGAATATATAGGACACAGATAAACGCAGGCTTCGCACACAGATAAAACAAAAAAGATATGGGACACAGATTTACACAGGCTACGCACACAGATAAGAACAAGAGAAAAGAATCTCTGTAATCTGTGCAATGTGTGGTTGAATTCGTGCAATTCGTGCAATTCGTGCAATTCGTGGTTTCAAATTCGTGGTTGCAAATCTGTGTTTTTTTGTGTGGGTCTGTGTCCTATTCTCTAAGAACGCGGGTTACGCACACAGATAAGAACAAGAGAAAAGAATCTGTGTAATCTGCGCAATCTGTGGTTGAATTCGTGCAATTCGTGAAATTCGTCCAATTCGTCAAATTCGTGGTTGCAAATCCGTGGTTCAATTCGTGTAATTAGTGCAATTCGTGGTTGCAAATTCGTGGTTGCACATTGCTGGGCGTGGTGCTATACTGTAGGCAGTCAATCTTTGTCAGCTTAGCAGTGATTGATCTTTGGAGATCTGGCAGGTATAATAAGAGAATGAAAAAATGACGACGGGATTGCTCGTCAAAAAAGATTACAAAGGATGCGAGGAAACAATGAAAATCGCCCTGGCGGAACCTACGTTGGTCAGACAGGTCGAACAGTGGGGCCGAGAGACGGATCGGCCGGCCGAAAAAATACTTGAGATTGCCGTCCAAACTTATCTTGATGAACTGGAAAAAGAGGCCATTCGCTCTGAAACCCAGATGTTTTGGGCGATGCATGATGATTTACTAAAGACATATCCGGATGAGTATATTGCTTTATATCGAGGCAAAGTAGTAGACCACGACAAAGATGTATCACGTTTGGAAGAACGGGTTCGAGAACGATTTGGTTTGCTGCCTGTTCTTATTGCTGCGGTCAACACCCAGTCGCGCCGCGAACTGCGCTGGCTCGGGGGACGAATTGATCAGGTTGAGACCAGTGCATGAATAAATTCCCGTACGATACAACCTATAATCCAGCACTTCCCGTGTGTGATGTAACGCTGACTGCGAAACCGACTGGACAGCAGGTGAAATTGACGGCAATTGTTGACACCGGCGCTGACGCTACGATCATCCCCATCCAATATCTGCAACAGATCGGTGCGCGTCGGGCTATTGAAGTCGGGCTGCGTAGTCAGTGGGGTGAACGCCGGGCCGTCTTTTTATATTTGGTCGATCTGCAAATCAGCGAAATAACGCTGCCCGGCATCTACGTAGTGGGTGATGAGTTGGGTGCAGAGGCTGTTCTCGGACGTAATGTGCTTAATCGATTACAAATCTTGTTGGATGGACCCGCCGAATGGACGCAATTACTTAACACAGACTAGAATTTCAGTATCGTAGGGGTGACGTTGATAGCATCGCTTTTATCGCTCACGCTAGCAAGCTGACCACCCAGACGAGCCCCGCGTCGCACTACCGCTACTCTGAGATCGGCTACAACGACCGCTTGAGCATCGAAGGGTTGACCGGCTGTGATGGCGAAAACAGCGAGGCGGATTCGTCACCGGACTTTGCGCATGACTACGGCTATATCTCAGACGAGCAACACGCTCAGTTGACCGCTCTCAACAGAGAGGTCGGCGGCATGCTCAAATCCCCCAGCAGCCTCCTGACCACTGATCTCTGACCTCTGACTTCTGTCCTCTGATCTCTTACGATGCTCTTACGATGGTTGTTGAGTTACCTTTTGTATGGTATAATCCGCTTGACGTATTGAATATCGGATGCGGAAGGTAACGACTATGAAGGCTACGAAAACATTGGGGCCGGCTAGTGCGGAACTCTTGTTGCGCCTCAGCGCCCAGGGGAAAACCATTTTCTCCATCGCTGATGCCCAGGCCATCACCCATAAGGATTACAAAGCCACCGCCACACTCCTCAGCCAATTGGCCCATAAAGGGTGGTTGGTGCGGTTGGTGCCGGGCAAGTACTTAATTGTGCCGTTGGAGGCCGGATTGGAAGGCATTCCCATGGCCGATCGATACGTGATTGCCCGCGAAGTGTTGACCCCTCTTCCCTACTACATCTCCCACTACAGCGCCATGGAACTGCATCAGATGACCACTCAGCCGGTAAATACGTTGTACGTGACCGTGCCTCGGCAACGCGCCCAGCGGGTCATCGCTGGCGTCGAGTACCGCTTTGTCTACGCCAACCGGCGCTCCTTCTGGGGCTGGGAAAGCATCTGGGCTACCGACCAGGAACAGGTGCGGGTCAGCGATCTGGAAAAGACGTTGCTTGACTGTGTCGTTCGCCCGGAGTTATGCGGTGGGCTGGCCGAGCTGGCGAGAGGGTTGTGGCTACGCAAGGATGACCTGGACGAAGACCGCCTGGTAGCCTACGTCCGTCGGTTGGATCACAAGGCAGCCGCCAAACGGATTGGTTTTCTGCTGGAAACCTACGGCCTTGGGCGTCCGGAGACGATCTCCGCCTTGCGTTCATTCATCAATCGCCGGTACACACTGCTGGATCCTACGCTACCCGATGTGGGGGTCTATCGTGCCCGTTGGCGATTGCGCATCAACCTGGATCCTGAAGAGTTAAAAGCCACAGTGTGGACATAATGTCATGATCTCGACTGCTGAAATTGCCAGATTAGCTCACCACCTTGGCGTAGGCGATCGCGTGATCGAAAAAGACTACGTTCTAAGCTAGTTGCTGATCGCCATTGCGAAGAGTGATCTGCGGAATGATCTGGCCTTCAAAGGAGGCACAGCACTCAAGAAGGCTTATTATCCCGACTACCGCTTTTCAGAGGATCTCGATTTTACCCTTTGTGCTGACCGATCCCATGCTGACTTAACCAGTGCCTTTGAAGCCCTCTTCACCTGGTTGAGCCAGCAAGTAAACCTGATCTTTACGTTGCGGAGTGCAGAACAGAGCGTCTTCGAAAGTACGACGTTGCTGATCAACTATGTGGGGCCATTGAGGGCGCGCCTTGACGCGCGACATCTGAAAGTGGACATCACGCGGGGCGAATTGTTACTGTATCCCTTGAGCGAGCGACTGGTGCAAGCGCCTTACAGTGACTATCCGACGAATGTCAGGTTACCTACCTATACCCTGGAGGAAATCCTGACCGAGAAACTGTGTGCTCTGATAGGGCGTACCGAACCCCGTGATCTGTACGATGTCTACCGGCTGTTTGATTGGAACGATGTGGATTTGAGCTTCTTGTCGGCCAGCTTCTCCGCCAAGTGCCGGCACAAAGGGCAAGATCCAACCCGACTTGGCGAAGCTCTGAGAAACAAGGCGGGGACATTCGACAAGCTCTGGGCATCCCGTCTGGCGGTCCAGGTGTCGGACTTGCCTTATATGGCTGAGGTCTTACGATCGGTACGGCGGCGCTTGCGCGATCTGGGATTAGCTTAAAGTGGATGATACTTCTGTGTCGAAGGCGCGGCTTCCCTGGGAGAGCCGCGATGGCACTTGCTGGAAGCGGCGGGATGACAGAGGACAGAAGTCAGAGAACAAGATCCAGAAGTCAGATCGTGTAGTTCGGGCAATTCGTAGTTGCAAAATTCGTGTAATTAGTGTAATTCGTGGTTGCCAATTTGTGGTTGCAAGAGTTGACCGTTTATCAGAAGTAACTGTTCAGCCTTGACCAAATCGAACGCAGATACCGCAGATTTCACGCAGATACCCGCAGATAAAATCAGAGAAGATCAGCGAAAATCAGCGTCATCAGCGTTCTATTCCTGGGGAGGCTGAGCGCATTTTATCAGCAAATTGACCGACTGTGATGGCGAAAACAGCGAGACGGATTCGTCACTGGGCTTTGCGCATGACTGCGGCTACATCTCAGACAAGCAACACGCTCAGTTGACCGCCCTCAGCAGAGAGGTCGGCAGCATGCTCAAATCCCCCAGCCGCTCCCCAACCCCTGATCTCCGACTTCTGACTTCTGCCCTCTGCCCTCTGATCTCTGGCCTCTGACTTCTGACTTCTGACTTCTGACTTCTGACCCCCTGGCCTTTTCCCGGGGACTGGACGTGTCGCCGGACATGTGCTACACTAGTAGTGGTCAACTGACCGGGAATTCTGAGCGTGAGAGTCAGGTCTTGACTACTGGGCATCTCTCCTTCCACACAAGCGGGAGGATGTTGGTCAGCATGTCAAGCCTTGCCGCTTGGGCATGCATAATGGAGGCACCAGGATGAGTGTAGAAGTTGTCTTCCCCGAAGAGGTTGTGGTAGCTTTGCGGGAAGAACCTGAGGACTTTCGCAAGCAGGTATTCATCTATACGCTGGGCAGACTCTATGAGATGGGACGTATCTCAGG